>CAINVS010000422.1 GCA_903854205.1 uncultured Bacteroidota bacterium
ATATTATTCATGGGTTTAATTTTTAATATTCAGTAAAAATTCTCCTGTGTCCAACCAATAACCTTTAGGTTCGGGCAAAGTCATATAGGATAGTTTTAACCATTTTTTCGGAATTTCATCCTTCTGAACATCCAATATTTGGTCAATCTCTATTTGTTCTTTGCTCTCCACAAAATTTCTCGCAATGGTAATCTGGAATGGCATTCTGTTTTTCAGATTTTTTTCCTGACGTTCAACCAGGTCTTTTAGTTCTGTATCTGAAACCGTTCCTTTTTGGGTTCTGATAAAAGCCCGGATTTCGTCATAATTGAAAGTAATCTGATATATTGGCTTGCCCGGATAATTATTGTTTTTGAGCTGTTTGTACCCAAGTTTTAAGGGAATACTGCTCAATGTAATTGTGGCCCTGTGATTTGTCGGTGAAAAAAATATTTCATTCATATCATGAGTTTCACGGTTCAAAGCCCCAATATAATTGGCTGTTGAAGTAAGTTTAACATTCAGGTTTGTCGTATTAATTCTAAAACCGCTCAGTTTGTCATATTTACCAGCCATTAAAGCTATAAGCGCCCCAACAGAAACAATAGTTTTAGGTTCTTCAAATCTACCGAAAGCATCTGCATAAGGATACCATCTGCCTACTCTGAAATTGTTTAAAGAGATAATACGGTCAGGATGAACAGGATAATATTTAAGGAAGAGGTCTTTAATTTTTGATATTTTGGTTACCTGTCCTGTCAATAAAAGAAAATCACAGCCGTATGACGACAATAAAATCGATACCTGCTTAAAAAGTGTATCATAACTGCTTTCTATAATTTCAAATACTCTTTCTCTGGAAAGTTTCCATTTGATGTCCTCAAATCTGAAATTTACAGTACCGTTGTCACTGAAATAATCATTAAATCTTTTCAGCAAAGATTCGTTCGGTTTCAGATTTGGAAAAATTTCATCAAAACTTAGTGTTTTGTCCGGCTCATCACTTCCAGCATGTAAAAGATATCGTTCTGCAATAGGTTTTGCTATCTGTACAATAAAGTTCCTTCTGTATTTTGTGTTATGATCACCATCCATCCTGTTCACATCCGAACCGAAGAAATCATTCATTTTTCTGACTACATTGCTGCATCCGCAGGCTTTTGCATAGTTTTCGATGACCCCGGCACATCCTTCAAATTCAACTTTTTTTGCACTGCCTTCCAAAATAATCTGCTGAATAATCTCTTTTAGTAGATCATCACCGGCCAAAGAAAAGCTGTCCCAAAATAAAGGAAAAGGTTTTAGCAGTACATCTGCCTGCCCGTTATTTTGATAGGTGCAGATCATCAGGTCTGTAGTACCGCCACCAATATCAATAGTACCGATTGTTATTGTTTTTTCATCTTTTTTCTCAACATCATTTCTGCGCTTACCAAAAAGATCAAAAAATAGTTTAGCATTATTCAAATAACGCTCTTTGATTTCACCGTAAAGGAATACCAGCTGACAGCAGGTAGCTTCATCATAAATCCAATCTTCTCTGTCATCAGCTTCATTCAGTTTTCTTGACAGATCTCTAATAGACGGCACAACTTCAAAACTTATTCCATCCTTTTTATAAATAGAATTTATAACTGTTGCTGCATCAAATGCACATTTTCTGAGTGCAATCTGTTCTTCCTGTATGATGGATGTCGGACAGGTTATCACAACTCTTTTTATTCTTCTTGGACGGTGGCGCTCCAAATGAAAATTTCGGAATTCAAAAGAATTAATTTGAGAAAGTGCCTGAAGGAAAATTTCAATATAAACAAATGTCAAAAGGGATTTTCTGGAATAGTAGGGCCTCAAAACTCCCAATGTATTATTCTTTGCATTTAGTATATTTCCGCTCTCATCAAAATATTCCGATAGTCCCTCTACATAAACAGTATCACCGCTTATAAAATCCCAAGGACTGTCAGGGCTTTGATTGTCCCAGAGATATCTTTTGGGGCTTGAATGATGGGAAAGTTTTTCAGAATTGCTGTTGCTTTTTGTTATGAGTTCAACCGCTTCATTGCCTATTCTCACAAAACTGGGCCAGCTGAAACAGTTTTGATATTTTGGAATTTGAATATTCCCAAAACCGGCTTTTGAGAAAGTAAGCCTCATATCAAATGGTTCCTCATAATAAACTGATGGATCATTTAAATTGGTAAGCCTTAACTTTTTTACCTTATCAAATCTGAAAGGCTCACCGGCATCCGGACTTTCAAATAGCAGACCACAGGTATTTGCATTGCCAATATCTAAAACCAAGTCAACATTTATTGGCTCAATATCCCTGTCACTGTAGATCTTTACTTCAGGGAAATCGTTTTTTGACGATAGGTAGCGTAGGAGAACAAGATATTTTGCTGCAAATTTAAAACCGGATGGTCTCCCCTGAGAAATAAATTTCTCCTCAAGATAGTTGGTAATCCAGCTTCCGTCATAATTTTCACTTAAAAAATTAAGATTTAAATCTTCATTATTGCTCAGTATAAATGAATTTTTATCACTGTTTATTGCATCATAGTTTGGTGCAAAGTAATTGTCAAAATCTTCTACAACTTTTGTATCAAAGGCCAAAGTAACTTTGTATGTGCTTTTTGTGCCCTTTGTACTTTGTTTCTTAAAAATCATCCTTGCCCAGGCTGTTGGGCCAAAAGTTATGTTTCCAAATCCTTCCTGAGCAAAGTAAGGAATTGGAAGCCAGATATTGTTATATGATTCGAAACAGTCAATCAGATCGCTTATTCGATAACACTCATCAGGTTTTAGCGGTAATAACGTGTTGAAATTTATCACATTGATAATTTTTCCGCTCTGATCTATATATCCTTCATCTAACAGATCTGATTTTTTTATCCAAAAATCTTCATCCGGAAAATAATATGCATACTCAAGAGTCTGTTCCAAATCGTTGTTTAAGTATTCGTAAAACCCTACTCTTCTATTAGGTAAATCTTCATTGGCATCAACAGTTAAGTCAAAAGAATGAAATTGTATACCTGAATTAGCAATTAGCGTTATCATATATAGGTTGTAATTTTCTAAATTTAGTATTGATAGTAACTATGCAGCAAGATAATTTTTTTTTTGAAATCATTCTAACTTTTTTAAAAACACCCCCGCCCCAGCCCCCTCAGCACCTCCGGATACAACTTCACAACCAGCTTCCGCACCTTATTCCTTTGCGGGGGAATCAATTCCTGTCGACCGTCGTCATGGACAATTGTACGGTGTTCCAGGCGGTTGCGCTGCTCATACAAATCTTTCAGGTAGGCACCTGCAATGCCGGGACTGCCCGCTTTTTCGCTTAATTGAATATAGCGCGATTTTTCCAGTCCCGCTTTATCGTATTTCTTCGGTTTTTCTTTGCAGATTTCCTGTATATAGTGCAG
>CAINVS010000423.1 GCA_903854205.1 uncultured Bacteroidota bacterium
CTGTTATGCCGATAATATAGGGTCTGTTCATTTAAATTTTTCTACTTTGTGGTTACAGCAAGCAATAAAATGAGTTAAATTATTATATTTCAAATATTTAAGGTTACAAAGAAATACGGCTTACCATAAGAAATAAATTTAGACGTTACAAATATGCTAAGTTCGGGGCTTATTTGCAAATCTGTTTTGCATATAGGGAAAAAATGCGCTATTTTTGATGTTAAATATCAATTACCAGCTTTTTAAATTAATATAAAACCATGATCATCGACGGTAAAGCACTCTCGGAAACCATACAGGAAGAATTGCGAATTCAAGTGGAAGCGCTCACCCAAAAAGGCAAAAGAGCCCCTCATCTTGCTGCAATTCTTATCGGCGAAAACCCTGCCTCTGCAGCCTACGTAAGAAATAAAATCAGAGCCTGCGAAAAAGTAGGATTTAAATCAACCCTTGTTCAACGCCCGGCCAATATTTCAGAGGGAGAACTCCTTGCCATGATTGCCGACATGAACAATGATAATCTTTTGGACGGATATATTGTGCAGCTCCCTTTGCCGGAACATTTCTCTGAAGAAAAAGTAACTTTGGCCATCGACCCAAGAAAAGACGTGGACGGATTTCATCCCTACAATGTAGGACTCATGACCATCGGTAAGGCACAATATCTGCCGGCCACACCTTTCGGCATCCTCATGATGTTGGAAAGATATGGTATTGAAACTGCAGGAAAACATTGTGTTGTTGTGGGTAGAAGTAATATTGTGGGCACTCCCATGAGTATTCTTATGTCCAGAAACAGCAAGGTAGGAAACTGTACTGTAACTATGGTGCATAGCCGAACTAAAGATTTAAAAGCAGAAACGCTGAGAGCAGATATTCTTATAGTTGCTATCGGAAAAGCCAATTTTGTCACTGCCGATATGGTTAAAGATGGCACTGTAGTTATAGACGTAGGTATAAATTCCGTTCCGGATTCAACAACAAAAAGCGGTCAACGACTTGTCGGAGATGTGGATTTTTTGGCTGTTGCGCCAAAATGCAGTTTTATTACTCCTGTTCCGGGTGGCGTAGGACCGATGACAGTTTCCGGACTTATGATGAACACGCTAAAAGCTTATGAGCTTTATTCATAAGCATCAAAATTTGGATTTTTAATATTAACTTGCAGCGAATATGAAACTGCATTCTTTATTTGTTATCTGCTTTTCGATCTAATTCTAACATTTATATGCGTTATATAGGATTCCTCCTTTCTTTTGCACTCTTAGTTTTTTTATTTTTAGTGCTTGACTCATCAGCAAGAGGTTCTTGGCTCATGTCCAAAATCAAAGGGAAAGACACTTTTATTCCACCATTAGGAAAACTGCTCAGTCCGGCAAGCGGTTTTTGGAAAAATGCAGAGTCAAAATCAGGGCCAAATCTGTCGAACTTCCGAAATGCTGCATTGAAAGGAAAGGTAGAAATTGTATATGACAACCGCTTGGTGCCTCACATCTTTGCCGAAAATGCCAAAGATGCCATGTTTGCACAGGGTTATGCAACTGCCGCTCTGCGTTTATGGCAAATGGAGTTTCAGACTCATGCCGTTTCCGGACGACTGACCGAAATATTGGGTTCTACTGACGACCGCAGAGAAAAACTCTTGGAATTTGACCGTAAAAAACGCAAACAGGGACTTCATATTGCTGCAAAAAAATCTGTTGAACTCTGGAAGAAAAATCCGGAACAGTTTGCACTCGTAGAAAGCTACGCTGCTGGAGTAAATGCCTATATCAATTCACTTTCATACGATGAATTGCCTTTGGAATATAAAATGCTGGATTACAAACCTGAGGCTTGGTCAGTTTATAAATCGGCCTTATTGCTGAAAGCAATGGCGGAAGATCTGGTCAGCAAAGACCATGATTTTGAAATGTCAAATGCTTACAAACATTTTGGCAGAAAGAAATTCAAAGACCTCTATCCTGAATATTTTCCTGAGCAGCTGCCAATTATCATGGACAGTTCTGCTTATAAATTTACGCCTCTGGCTGTAAATGATAGTATCTGCACCCCTTACCTGCCAGGTGTTGAGACCATAGAAAAAGAAGAAAAACCTGCTAAGGGCATCGGTTCCAATAACTGGGCTGTTTCCGGTAAAAAAACGGCTAGCGGCAATACCATGCTTTGCAATGACCCGCACCTGGGGCTCAACCTGCCTTCTATCTGGTTTGAAATTCAGATTATAACGCCACAATTCAATGCTTATGGTGCTTCTCTACCCGGTGCTCCCGGTGTAATTTCCGGTTTTAATGAAAACATTGCATGGGGTGTTACTAATGTGGCGCATGATGTAAAAGATTGGTATGCCATAAAATGGGCTGATGCCTCCAAAAAAGAATATTATTTCGACGATAAAAAAATGCAGACTATCTTTATTTACGATACAATTAAAATAAGAGGAAGAGCTGCTAAAATCGATACTTTATTATACACGCACATCGGCCCGATAGCCAAGACAGTCAATGGTACGGATTATGCTCTGCGTTGGATTGCCAACGATCCGGGAGAAGAGCCCCTCACCTTCTTCAAACTGATGAATGCCAAAAATTACAGCGATTATCTCGATGCTATCAAGCATTTCAGCTGTCCGGCTCAGAACCTCGTATTTGCCTGTAAAGACGGTGATATCGCGCTTTGGACACAGGGCAAACTGCCGCTCCGTCGCCCCGGTCAGGGAAAATATGTCATGGACGGTTCTGTTTCCTTCAATCAGTATCAGGGTTTTATCCCTCAGGATCAGATCCCGCATGAACACAATCCTGATAAAGGATTTGTTGCTTCCGCCAATCAGCATTCGGTGAGTCCAAATTATCCGTATTACACTTATGGTTATTTTGAGGAATATCGCGGACGTTATTTGAACAGCAGCCTTGATAAAATGAAGAAAATTGTGCCTGAAGATATGTTGAATCTTCAGAAAAGTAATTACGGCCAAAAAGCGGCTGATTTTCTACCCCTAATGCTCAAATATATCAACAGAGGAGAACTGAACAAGGACGAATTGGAATTACTGGCCCTTTTCAAAAACTGGGACTATATATATTTGGCCAAAGAATTGGCTCCGACAATATTTGAAGATTGGTTCTACAACTTCAATGAGGCCATTTATGACGAAGTAACAGCAGCACAAAAACAGGGCATCGAAATGGTTTATCCTGAAGAATGGCATTTGTTAGGCATCATGAAAAGAGATACCGGCAATTATATTATTGATAAAATGGGTACAGAACAGAAAGAAAATCTGGGTGATATTCTCACTGCTTCTTTCAAAACTACCTTCAAAACAGTTCCAAGAAATGGCAAAAATATCATGACCTGGTCTGAAATGAAGTCCACAGCATTGATGCACCTTGCCCGCATTCCTGAATTCGGCATTTTTAACCTTAATGTCGGTGGTTCTTATCATTCGCTGAATGCTGTCAATAGCCGTTATGATTATGAAGCGAGCAGAAAAGAAGGAAAACCAATGTACAAAGAGCGTTCGAGCAGCGGACCTTCCTGGAAGATGATGGTGGAATTGGGCAGCAAACCTGTCGCCAAAACCATTTATCCCGGCGGACAATCCGGAAATCCGGGCAGTCATTATTACAGCAGTATGGTGGCAGACTGGTCAGCAGGTAAATACAACGATGCATTCTATCTCAAAAAACCTGAAGATATAGGCAATAAAGCACTTCAGAAACAAACGATGAGAAAATAAATCACCCTCTACTCAGTACCCTCTACCTTCTACTCATTGCCTTATTTTACAAAATTAGCATTATAATAACAACATGAGATTTATAACAGGTTTGCTCCTCAACATACTAATTGCCTTACCTTTGCACTATTTTCTGCCTTGGTTGTGGTGGAGTGCCATTATTCCGGTTTTTGTATTGGGTTTTGGCCTTCAGATGAACGGTTTTCTCAGCTTTCTTTGTGGATTATTGTCGGTTGGCCTTTTTTGGGGCGGAATGGCTTATTGGTCAAATGCACTCAACAATGGCGCTTTGCTTGAGAAAATGAGTACAATTCTACCCTTTGGATCAGCTATGGGAACCCTGATTGGCGTAACGGTTTTAGGCGCTATTCTTGGCGCGCTTGCTATGCTTTCCGGTAAATTTTTAAGGGATATCATCACAGGCCCTTTAATAGCTCCCAGTAGCAAGAGCAGAGGAAAATATAAGTAAAAAGTTAATCAATACTATACATAATAAAAAAAACTATTATAATTCAGTAATGAAAAATCTTATCACACTCGACGAGTTTATCCTTCGACGTCAGAAAGACTTTCCTTTTGCCACCGGAGAATTATCCGGATTGCTGCGCGATATCGGACTTGCATCAAAAATCATCAGCCGGGAAGTAAATAAGGCCGGTTTGGCTGACATTACTGGTGTTGCAGGCAATGAAAATGCCTCAGGAGAAGAACAGCAGAAGTTGGATGTAATGGCCGACAATCTTTTGATTTCCTGCCTGAAAAACAGCGGAGAATGTTGCGGTATCGCCTCTGAAGAAAATGATACTTATGTGACAATTTCGGAAAGTAAAAATGCCAAATATGTGGTCATCTTCGACCCGCTTGACGGCTCTTCGAATATTGATGTAAATGTTTCCATAGGAACTATTTTTGCCATTTATCGCCGTCAATCCGCTGCCGGAGAATGCCAATTGGAAGATTTCCTTCAAAGCGGTACAAATCAGGTAGCTTCAGGTTACGTATTGTACGGTTCTTCCACCATGCTCGTTTACACAACAGGAAAGGGTGTGAACGGTTTTACACTTGACCCCTCAATAGGAGAATTCTGCCTCTCACATCCTGACATAAAATTGCCTGAAAAGGCTGATATTTACTCGGTAAATCATAGTCAATACCGCGATTTTGAACCAGGCGTTCAGAAATTTATTGACGAATGTATTGATAATGGTTTTAAATTCCGATATATCGGTTCCATGGTGGCCGATGTGCACAGAACCTTGCTGAAAGGCGGAATTTTCATGTATCCCGGCACTACAAAATCTACAAATGGAAAATTAAGACTGCTTTACGAATGCAATCCGCTTTCCCTCCTGATGGAACAGGCTGGCGGAAAATCTACCAACGGCAGTCAGCGTATTCTGGAACTGGAAGCAACTGAATTACACCAACGCACAGCAATATTTATCGGCAGCAGTTGCCTTGTAGAAAAGGTGGACGCCTATATTAAAGATTCATCGAAAGTAGCAGGATTATGAGTTTTAGAAGCATCAGCCTGCCTGACAAAACACCACGTGATTCCGAACAATTAAGAAAAAAAATTCCACTTAACGTAGAATTGACTCCCTTTTATTTTTTTGGGGTTTTTACCTTAGTTGTACCTTTCTTTCCTATTATTGCAATGGCTGTTAATGGGCATATTGGAAATATTGGTTTATTCCCATTGATTTTTTTCTTTCTGTCATCCGAAGTCATTGCATTTTTGTTGCTGAATTTGGCCAATAGAAATTATCTGCGCCGCCTGAAAGCCTTTTCCAATGGTTCACTTATAAAAGGAAAAGTTATTGAACATGGACGAAATTTTGTTTTTTGGAAAAGCTCACGCAATTATAATATTAAAGTAGCATTTGTTTATTACGGGAAAAACATTACCCATACTGTAAGTTCGAAAAAGTCCGATTTACACCAGTTTTTTCCGGTTGGATTTGAAATAAACGGCTTATATGACCGAGATTCTGAATCGATATGTTTTCCGCCGGAATTAGGATTGATATTGGAACTTAAAGAAACGCCCAATCGCACATTAAAAAAGACAAAATAACCTTTCTGTTTATCTTTTGCATTTTTCTTTTTGGCCTTTCGGCTCAATAATGTACTTTTGTACTATGCAGAAGGTAGAGGGTACTTGGCAGAGGGTACTAACCAATAAACAAATGATTACAGTTTATTGTGTTACTGCCACTGATTTTCTAGCTCTTAATATCTAGTTCACATCGTGGTCCTTCGGTTCCTAACTCCTTTTCTGGCTACTGATTTCTAATTACCTAATACCAAATACATACATTCTAAATTTAATTATAAAACATTCACTTTCGCAAATATCATGGAAACACGTAATGATTGGACCCGTGCCGAAGTAGAAGAAATTTTCAATATGCCCGTATTGGATCTGATTTATCGCGCTGCAACCGTGCACCGTCAGTACCATCAGGCAAATGAAGTACAGGTCTGTACCCTTCTTTCCATTAAGACCGGAGGTTGTCCAGAGGACTGTGCTTATTGTCCGCAGGCTGCCCGTTACAATACCGATGTTGACCATGAAGCATTGCTTCAGGTGGATGAGGTACTGACCAAGGCAAGCATTGCCAAAATGAATGGTGCCACCCGTTTTTGCATGGGGGCTGCCTGGCGCAATGTCAAAGACAACAAACAGTTCGACCGTGTCATTGAAATGGTTCATGGTGTAAACTCCATCGGTATGGAAGTTTGCTGTACCTTAGGCATGTTGACAGAAGAGCAGGCACAACGCCTGAAAAATGCCGGTTTGTATGCCTACAACCACAATCTTGATACCTCTGAGGAACATTATGGCGAAATCATTACTACACGTACCTATGATGACCGTCTCAATACCTTGAAAAACGTTCAAAAATCAGGACTTTCTGTTTGCAGCGGTGGTATTATCGGCCTCGGAGAAACAGATCAGGACCGCATATCAATGCTTTTGACCCTTTCTACTTTGTCCCGTCATCCGGAATCAGTTCCGGTAAATGCATTGGTTCGTGTAAAAGGTACTCCGCTGGAAAATCAGGAACGTGTTTCTATTTGGGAGATGCTTCGCATGATTGCCACTGCCCGCATCCTGATGCCGGGTTCTCAGGTTCGTCTGTCTGCAGGTCGCGAAGAAATGAGCGTAACTGAACAGGCCTTCTGTTTCATGGCCGGTGCAAGTTCCATTTTTGCCGGAGAAAAATTGCTGACCACCCCAAATCCCGATGTTGATCAGGATAGAATGATGTTCCAACTTCTGGGTTTGCATCCGCGTGCTGCGTTCAAAGGACAGGAAAATGAAATGGCTGCCGGTAAATTTGTATAAAAAACTGGTAGCAGGTAGCAAGTATCAAGTTTCATGACTTGAATTCTACCTAACGAACTAAGTATAATTATCGTCTTCTGTGTTCCATTATAAAAACAGGAAACAGATTTCAGGTTTATAATAATTTTGGCGTGGCTTTGCCGCGCCTTTTTTAATAAAGTCTATAATTTAAGCTCAATTTTCATTAAACCCAGATCCGTCATTAGAAATTCTATTCCAAGCCTAAATTGCTGTGAAACTAAGCACTTACTCGTTTTTTGGGTTTTAAAATAGGGGTAACTATTTCTTCACCCCAAAAAACTCCGTGAGCACTTATTTTCTTTGCCA
>CAINVS010000424.1 GCA_903854205.1 uncultured Bacteroidota bacterium
ACATCGCAAAAGTGAATAATATCTCCGGAAACGAAAAAATGTAGTTGAGTAAAGAAACGATGACAAGAGTTGTCGGAAAGATTGCTCTTGCTTTTTTAAAACATATAAATTAATATCTAACAACGGAGTTTTTACATCAATTGGTGGATCTCAAACGGCAAACCATGGATGTAATAGAAAAGGAGGCGATGGGGCAATGATTATTATTTTACCTTAATCTCATTATAATGAATTTTCTTTCTTACCTAACTCCAGACTCAATCAAAAATGGAGTTTTTCCTTTAAAAGACATTCTTAAAGAATCTTTATATTATCCCTATTCCAGTTTTAACGGAGAAGTTATTAGAAATTGCAATTTACATAGGGTTGATAATTTGAAAAGAAATGATAAGAATTTTTTTACGGAATAAAATCAAAATAACAATTGGAGCAGCCACCAAAAACGGGCATTATCCTGAAAAGCCATACAAGTAGGGGAAATTTTTAAATCAAATTCTATATGAAAAAGATGATGTTTTTTGCTGTCCTTAGCACGGGACTTTTATTTACTTCCTGCAAGGAAGCTTGTTATGAGTGCTCGCAAGCAGCAGGCACTATAACCGTTACAGCTGACATCTGCGAAGGTAAGTTTTGCATTGGAACTATCTGTAATGATCTACCTTCGGGCACATCCAATAAAGAATATGCCGAACAGTTGGAAAGTGGAGGTTATACCTGCAGCAAGAAATAAGTTGATTCATAATCACAAACTTACAATTACATTTATCAATTTAAAAAACCAAATGTATGAAAAAGGTATTCTTTGCAATGTTTATATCCTTTGCATCTCTTGCCTACTCACAAAGCTCAGTACAGCCTAATATTGGACTAAATATTTGGACACCAAGTTTAGGAGGTTTCGGTAGCGCGACTGTTAGTTTTTTTGAAATAGGAGCCGATTACGAATATGCCATCAAGGAAAAAATTGGAGTAAACGCTGGTGCTTCATATAATGTAGCATTCAATAATAATGGTACTGGCGGCGGTTTTTTTGAATTAAATGTCGGCGGTCGTTACAACCTCAAAAAGTTGAACGACGGTTTGTTTTTTGGTGCCGATATTGGATTAGGCTTTGCTCAAAGCTCCACATTTTTCAATTTTGGTGCCAACGTGGGCTACTCAATACCATTAGGTAATGGCAGCCTAAATCCCAATTTGTCATTGGGTTATATGTCAAATTCGTCTGGAGGCTTCGGTATTGGAGGATTCTATTTGCCAATCAACGTTTCTTATTCAATTTTACTCGGTAAGTAAAAGTAATTAGTCAACAAGCCAAATCTGCCATAACCTTTGGCAGATTTGGTTTTTAAAACATCAAAAATGATATAGATATACAAATATACATAACTGATAATTAAATGTAAACTAAAATATTATCAAAAAACAAAAAATCCTTCTCCTTTTCAGTACAGGTTTACTTACATCGCAAAAGACAATAATATCTCCGGTGGCGAAAAGATAGTAGTTGAGTAAAGACACGATGGCAATAGTTGCTGAAAGATGACTCTTGCTTTTTTAAATTTATAGACATAAGTAACACCAAAAATAAAAACATCAATTTATGCACAAAATATTCTTATTTATCTTCTTCAGCGCTAGTTTATTCGCTCAGCATAAAGCTAATACAGAAAAGCTGAAAAATGATTTTAATAACAATCTGTCCAAACAAAATACTGCAGTATTTGAAGAAAACAAAGGGCAGATGAAAGACCAAAACTGGAAACCTAGACCGGATGTACTTTTCTATGGCAAAAGCGAGGGAATGAATTATTATATCCAAAACAATGGTATGAGTTATCAGCTCAGTCGGGTAGATAGCTGGAAAGAGGAGGAAGGTATCAAAGGAATGCCGGATTCCAAAAATAAGAGAAAGATGCCTGATCAAATGAGCAGCTACCGTGTAGATGCTGAGTGGCTTTGCAACAATGAAAATTACACGATAGAAAAGGGTAATGAACTACCCGGTTACAACAATTACTACAATGTTCCCGAAGGTGTTGAGCCTGCGCTTTTCGTAAAACAATATGAGGCTGTGACTCTCAAAAATCTTTGGAATGGTATTGATATACATTATTACAGCAGCGAAGGCTTTTTGGAAACAGATTACCTCGTTGCCCCCGGAGCGGATTACCGCCAAATTCAAATGGAAATAAAAGGAGCCGATTTAAGCATCGATGCCGAAGGATATTTAGTGATGAAAACCCCATTTGGCGAAATCCGTGAAGGCAAATTAAAAGTCTATCAGGAAAATAAATTGATTGATGCGAATTGGAAACTCATTCAAAAAGGAGATAAAATCTGGCAGGTATCTTTTGATATACCCGATTTTAATCCTGCTTTGGCGATGCGGATAGACCCTGTGGTAAGGGTTTGGGGGACTTATTATGGGGGGAGTGAACAGGACGAGGGGCTGTCTTGCTCCGTCGACAATAGCGGAAATGTATATTTAGCTGGATTATCTATGAGTCAAAATAATATATCCTTTGGTGGACACCAGAATACCAATGGTTCTAACAATTATGATGCTTTTTTAGTAAAATTTAATGCTATTGGTCAAAGAATATGGGGAACATACTATGGAGGAAACAATTTCGATTACGCTAATTCATGCAAAAACGATACATCAGGAAATATTTACATAACTGGTCCAACGAAAAGTACTAATGGAATAGCTCTCAATGGGCATCAAGACACAATTGGTGGTGGTTCTGGGGATGCCTTTTTGGTTAAATTTAACACACTGGGTCAAAGAATATGGGGTACTTACATAGGTGGTAATGGTTATGATGAAGGTTATTCCTGTTCAATTGATTATCTAGGGAATATTATTGTAGCAGGAGGCACTAACAGCACTAGTAATATATCACTTGGAGGACACCAGAATAGTTCGTCTATTAGTACTAATCAAGGGTATTGGGATGCATTCTTAGTAAAATTTAACGCTAATGGGCAAAAAATTTGGGGTACTTATTATGGTGGAATTGGTGGCGAATATGGGTCTGCTTGTATAACGGACATAAATAACAATATTTTTTTAACCGGGCAAACAACATCTGATTCAGCTATTGCCTACAATGGTCATCAAAATAATTTTGGTGGTTCTAGGGATGCCTTTTTGGTTAAATTTAACAGCAATGGAGTTCGTCAGTGGGGCACTTATTATGGTGGAAACGGTCAAGATTATGGATATTCCTGTGCAGCCGATCCTAGTGGCAATGTTTATTTAGCGGGTACAACTGGCAGTTTTGATTCAATATCATACAATGGTCATCAAAATAATTTCTCTGGTTCTATGGATGCCTTTCTTGTTAAATTTAATGGAAATGGGCAGAGAGAATGGGGAACTTACATTGGGAATGGTGGAGCTGATGGGGGATTTTCTTGTGCTACTGATCGTTGGGGGAATGTTTATATAGCAGGAAATGATTATAGTCAGGGTTCAATTTTCTACAATGGTATAATTGATTCAGTTATAAGTTCAGGGTTTATCATCAAATTAAGTGGCTCCGGACAACGTATTTGGGGAAGTTATGTAGGTGATTCACTCGTCTCTTGTGCTATCAATTATGTCGGCGATATTTTTGTTACTGGTAGAACCAATAATTGGTTTCCGAATTCAATTATTGGCTTCAATGGGCATCAAGACACCATTGGTGGTGGATATTCAGATGCTTTTTTAATGAAAATATCTCAACCTAAAATTAGTGGTTATGTTTGGAATGATCTTAATAGTAATTGCATAGTTGAGCAAACTGAATATGGAATTATAAATGCTTTACCGCTTCTTATTCAGCCTGGCAACATAGTTACACAGTCAAACAATGGTATATGGGTTTTGGATTCATTAGCAGCCGGCACTTATACCATTACAGTAGATACAACAAATAGCAATTGGATTCCAACCTGTCCTATAACACAAACATTCACAGTAGTTAATCCCGATAGTATTATGCAGGGACCCAATTTTGGATTCATTTCTGCATTCCTTTGTGCATCTCCAAATATTGATATTATAATGCCCGAAATGCGCCGTGGTTTTTCTGATGAGATGATATACGTTCAGGCCTGTAATGAAACGGCTGCTGGCATCCTCGATTCCGCTTACACCATCGTACAGCTGCCCTCACAAATCTCGGTCCAAAGTGCATCGCTGCCTTATACCTCGCTACTAAACAATAGATATCGTTTTGAATTGGGGGCCATTACTCCGGGACAATGTGTGAATTTCACCATCAACAGCACAGTATCAACAGCTGCGGAAAATTGGCAAACGCTCTGTATGTCTGCCGAACTTTTCCCACAAGCAGACTGTGTATTCGATAGCATACCAACTCCTTATGATGAAAGTCCAAGCGGCTCTGTTACACCCTGTACCTTGCCTTGGGACCGATCTTCACTGCGCGTAGAGGGAGAATGCATAGGTGATTCAGTGCGATTTGTGATTTACAATACCGGTTCATTTGGTGGTGGAGATATGGATTGCTTTGCACCTGTACGCATTTATGTGGACGGACAATGGGTGATGCTCGATTCCATCAGAATAGTTGGCGGAGATTCGGTAGTATTTATGTTTGCCGGAACTGGGGGAACGATACGTTTGGAGGCTGATCAGCATCCGCTTCACCCTGGTAATTCACATCCAAATGCCAATGTAGAAAATTGTGGCAACGGCACCTGGACACCGGGTATTATAAATACTATGCCACAAAACGATGCAGATCCATTCATCGATATTTACTGTGGACAGGTTACTGCACCTTATGATCCCAATGACAAAACAGGTTTCCCGCTTGGCGTAGGGACCAACCACAACATCAGACAAAATCAGCAGATTGAATACCTGGTTCGCTTCCAGAATATCGGAACAGATACCGCTGTGAATGTGGTCATCAGAGATACACTCACAACGGATTTGAACATTTTCACCGTGCAAAGCGGCGTTGCAAGTCATCCTTATGAGTTCCGTATGTACGGCCCAAGAATTTTGGAATGGAAATTCAACAATATCATGCTGCCTGACAGCAATACAAACGAACCCGCTTCAAATGGTTTTGTAAAATTCACCGTAGCGCAAAATCCGGATTTAGCTTTTGGCACTGTGATTGAGAACAGCGCAGCCATTTATTTCGATTTTGAAGCGCCAGTGATTACGAACACTTATTTCCATACCATACATGATTTTTCAATCAATGTAAGTGTAGAACGAATCGAGGGTGCGGATAAATATGTTAACGTAAAAGTCATTCCAAATCCTTTCCGCAACCAGGCAACATTACAACTCGAAGGTCTTGAAAATACCGACAACCTCGAACTTGAAATCTTCAACCTCAGCGGTCAACGCATTCAATACCTTAACAATAGCCAGAATGGACAATTTGAACTTTCAAGAGGGGAAATGAGTCAGGGCATTTATTTCTTTAGTATTAGACAGAATGGAAAAGTTGTCGCAAGAGGAAAAATGGTGGTGGAATAAACCAATGTTGAAATTATAAATTCAGAAAGGCTGCCTCACACGAAGCAGCCTTTTCTATTTTCAAAGCCTCTGCCCCATCAAAAAAACTATCTGTTTCATTTTACATCACCCGGTTTCAACCTAGGGTTATGTAAATTTCAATTTGACAAGCATTTTATGGTTTGTATTTTATACGGCACAAATGCTGAAAACTAAAAACAACCCAATAAAAATGAGGATTCTAACCAGTTAATATAACTTACAAAATAGCATTTATAATAAAATACAAAAGGCTGCTTCCAACCAGAGCAGCCTTTTGCTTTCTATCCAGATTAAAGGTTAAAACTTCACATTCGGCGAGGGGACAAGCTGCTGCCAACGCCCTGCAAGAGCCGTTGGCTACAAAAATGCCGCCCCGAATGGGGCTGTAATGACCCTGCCTGTGGCCATGACGCCGAAGCGGGTCAAATCTTTCTAAGCAACAAATCGACTATGCGATACCCGACCCGAAGCGGGTCGTATGTTAATCACTCGTGGGTTGAAACCCAGGTATCCAAAGGTGCCTGAAAATCCGAGGCTAAAGCCAGGATTTTTTCAAACAAATTTAAAATGCCGCTGCGCTGCAGCTCTTTTCATTTTTTCCGCCGTTGGCTACAAAAATGCCACCCCGAATGGGGCTGTATTGACTGTGCCTGTGGCCATGACCCCGAAGCGGGTCAAATCTTTCTAAGCAACAAATCGACTATGCGATGCCCGACCCCGAAGCGGGTCGTATGTTAATCACTCGTGGATTGAAACCCAGGCCTCCAAAGGTGCCTGAAAATCTAAGCTTAAATCATCAGATTTTTGTGAAATTTTTCTGGCCCCATAGGGGTCATCTGTTCTTAGCCGAAAGGCGAAGAGGTGAAACAGTCCCGTAGGGATGACCTGTTCTATTTCTGGAATTGGAAATGGGAATCATACAAACGGCATTTTTAAACAGGTCGCCACGCTGTGGCTCAAATCCTGTTCCTGCCTGCGGCTAAGAACAGGCAGCTCCGCTGGAGCTGAATCTCAATTTTATAAAAGATAAAAAAGATAATTAAAGACAGAACATAAGTTCTTGATCCTTCACTTCAGGTTTATCATCATAAAATCTCGATTTCCTCTTTACTTAATCCCGTAGCCTCAATAATTTGCTCAACATTCAAGCCCATTCGCTTTAAATTTTTTGCAATCTCAATTTTCCCTTCAATTTTCCCTTCGATTTTCCCTTCGATTTTCCCTTCAATTTTCCCTTCGATTTTCCCTTTTAGTTCACCATCCTCATAGGCTGTATCTACCACATTTTTAATATCACGGTAGTATTTGAGGC
>CAINVS010000425.1 GCA_903854205.1 uncultured Bacteroidota bacterium
ATTCAAATGGCAATGGGAATGACAGCCAATTTCCGGCTGATTTGCGTACAATATAAGCACTGGTAAATGCCGAAAAAAACATTATCATGCTCACTATAGCCATCCACAAGGCGAATTTTTTTGGATGTATACGCTTTACATTAACCTCACTAGTAACGCTCATGTTTTGTGTTTAAATTTTATTGGCCATTAGGGCAATAAAGACTACAACCTGATAAATTAATGAAGTAAACATTAATTGTTTAGCGGCAGTTTTATCACATTTAATATACAAACGTAAAGCAAAATAAAGAAAACCGATTCCACTTAGTAACATTATTATACAAGCTATTGTACCTGATATTCCTAATGTTAAAGGAACATAACTGATAGCAATAAGACAAAGAATGTAAAAAATGATCTGTATTACTGAACTTTTATTTCTACCCTCTTTATGACTGCTGGGCAATAAATAAAATCCGGCATTTGCATAATCATCGTAAGCAACCCATGCTATGGCCCAAAAGTGTGGGAATTGCCACAAAAACTGAAGGCTAAAAAGATAAACAGCCTGTGATTCCAATGTACCATTTGCAGTTGAGGCGACCCACCCAATTGCCATAGGCAAAGCTCCTGGAACTGCCCCGATCCAAACAGCAGCTGGAGAAACTTTTTTCATTGGGGTATAAATAAATGCATAACACACCAAAGAAAAAGCACCTAAAACTGCAGTAAGAGCATTAAAAGAAGCAAGTATTAAAATTCCTGCAGCTCCCATCAATCCGGCTAAAAGGACAGCTTCTGACATTTCCATTCTTCCTGAAGGTAAGGGTCTGTTTTGAGTTCTTCCCATCAGTTTATCAGTTTCTTTTTCCAAAACCTGATTTAATGCATTAGCTGATGCTGTAACCAATAAACCTCCCAATCCCAACAAGACCAATTCAAGCCATTTAAAATCTTCAGTACCAAGATAATAAGCAGTACAAGCAGAAAAAACTACCGATAAAGCAAGACGTAACTTAACCAAGGCTTGATAATCCCTGATTTTTTGTTTAATAAAAGTTGCTTTGCCGGTAGAATTGGAATACGGTTCCAAAGTATTGATATTTTAATAAACTACAAACTAAAAAGTGTAAGATATTCCTTAGTGTCCACCTCCACCATCTACTTCCCCCTTTGCCAATGGCTCGGTTTGAGGAATGAAATCACGATCCGGATAACGGCTAAGATCATAGGGCCAACGATAAACATGAGGGATATCCCCCTCCCAATTTCCATGACCTGCATTTATAGGAGCAGTCCACTCAAGTGTCGTTGCACCCCAAGGATTCATTTCGGTTTGTTTTCTTCCTCTATAAATAGAATAGAAGAAGTTTAGCACAAAGAGCAATTGAACAAAGAAAACACAAATAGCTGCTATTGTAATCAACTGATTCATTGAATCAAACTGATCGAAAGCCTGGAAGGTATCAAAGCTATAATAACGTCTTGGAACACCTGCCATACCCTGGTAGTGCATTGGACCAAATATTGCATAAGCACCAATGATTGTTCCCCAGAAGTGAATCTGACCCAGCGTTTCATTCATGAAACGACCATACATTCTTGGAAACCAATGATAGATACCTGAAAACATACCGAAAAATGCTGCAACACCCATTACTACGTGAAAGTGTGCTACAACGAAGTAGGTATCGTGTTGTTGAATATCAATTACAGAATTACCAAGGAACAAACCAGTTAAACCCCCTGAAATGAACATAGAAACAAATCCAATTGAAAAAAGAGATGCAGAATTCAAGCGAATATTTCCACCCCATATAGTAGCAATCCAGTTGAATACTTTTACAGCTGAAGGAACAGCAATAATAAGGGTAAACAATACAAAGATATTAGCTACAAACGGGTTCAAACCAGTCATGTACATGTGGTGTGCCCATACTAAAAATGATAAAACACCAATTGCTAAAATTGAGAATACCATCGCTTTGTAACCGAAAACCGGTTTTCTTGAATGTACAGAAAGTACTTCAGAAACAATACCCATCGCTGGAAGAATAATAATATAAACCTCAGGGTGGCCAAGGAACCAAAACAAATGTTGGAATAATACTGCATTACCACCTACACGTTCTGTCAATGCCTCACCTGCAATATAGATTTCATCAAGGAAAAAACTAGTTCCCATAGCTCTGTCAAACAATACCATGAAAAAGCCTGAAGCGATTACCGGGAATGAAAGAAGAGCTAAAATAGCTGTGACAAGGAATGCCCATATTGTTAGTGGCATACGGAACATAGTCATACCTTTCGTACGCATATTCAATACTGTGGTAATGTAATTGATACCACCCAATAATATTGAAACGACAAAAAGGACTAAGCTTATTAACCAAAGTGTCATACCACCTTTAGATCCATCGGATGCCTGAGGAAGTGCACTCAGAGGCGGATATCCTGTCCAACCACCTGAGAAAGGACCGGTATTAAGGAACAATGAAATCATCAGTACAACACCTGAAAGGAAGAAAAACCAGTAAGACAACATATTCAACAGAGGTGATGCCATGTCTCGTGCACCAATCTGCAATGGAATTAGTAGGTTCGAGAAAGTTCCGGAAAGTCCGGCCGTCAAAACGAAAAATACGATAATGGTTCCATGCATTGTTACTAATGCATAGTAGAAATCAGGACTTAAAGATCCTTTACCATTTGAAGGATCTATATCTATCCATCCACCAAGTAAAGGCTGCAGCCAGGAAATATCAGCATTGGGAAAACCCAAATGTATTCGAAAAATAACAGACATTGCAGACCCAATTATAGCCCAAAACATACCAGTAATGAGGAACTGTTTTGAAATTGTCTTGTGGTCCATACTGAACAAATATCTATCAATAAAAGATGATTGATATTTGTCGCCGTGATGATCATCGTGACCATGCTCATGTCCGTCTTCGCCGTGAGTGTGCAGCTCTTTTTCGATTATCGTTATATCAGCCATAATGACTAAATTTTTATGATTAGTTTAAACTTGCTTTTATAAAAAAGATTAAAACTTAATGACGATATTAAACAATCAATTAAATAATTGGTTTAACAGTATCTTTGGTGGTATTGAGAGAATCTTTAGCTTCAATTCCCGATTCTACAGTAGACAATATAGCTGCTGCAGCAGTAATTGATTTTTGTAATGCTGATTCAGATTCGCTAAGACTCATTGTTTTTCTGGCAATTGTCAATGATTCTTTTACTGTTTTAATAACTGTATCGTATTTTAATTTATCAGCATCACCGGCTTTGGCAGCCAAATCAGTCAGTGCTTTAAGTGTAGCTTTTACTTTCTCTTTATTCTCGAGAATTTTAACAAATTCATCTGCCTTAGTTTTAACTTCAGAATTATCGTCTTTATAAAAGTTAGAGAGATAATGACTTGATTTTTCCTGTTCGTCGAACCAATTTTCATATTCTTCTTGAGTTACAACTTTAAGGACGCGACGCATAGAATAGTGCCCACGACCACAAAGTTCGGAGCAAGCAAGCTCATATTCAAAAACTTCATAACGTTTTTTTGTTTCATCTTTTTTGTCCGGTATATTCCAATGTGGATATTTTCTATAACGTGTCCGCATTGAGTCAGAAGTAACTGTAGGGGTAAATACAAAATAAGTAGGCATACCTGGCACTGCATCCATTTTAACACGGAACTGAGGAAGGTAAAAGTTATGTAAAACGTCACGGGAATTAATGCGTACTCTAACTTTTTTACCTACTGGTAAAACAATTTCACTAGGATGAAAGTCGTCTATGTTTTTTGGATCTGTCCAATCCTGTCCAAGTGGATTAGTTCCAGTTATTTTAGTAAAATGTTTCGTTCCAAGTTTATTATCTCTACCTGGATATCGGAGCAACCA
>CAINVS010000426.1 GCA_903854205.1 uncultured Bacteroidota bacterium
AATATTTAGATTAATTTATTGTTGAAACGCTCATCTTTGAATGATCAGTCTCGCCGATTTCAGTGAGCTTATGATGAAGTGAAAGAGTATCTATGGTTTTAATTGGCATGTTTACCAAATGAAGAATTTTTCCTCTTATTTCGTGGAAGGACTTAATAAAAGCATTGTTGATTTTTTTATCTGTTCCTGTTGCTAAAGTTGGGTCCTTGATGTTCCAATGTGCAGAGACAGGGTGCCCTAGCCAGACAGGACATATTTCTTTGGCTGCATCATCACAAACAGTGATGATGAAATCCATTTCTGGAGCATCCAGATTTTCAAAAATATCCCATTTTTTTGAATTATAGCCATCAATATTAAAATTAAATGCGTCAAGAGTTTTTAAACATAAAGGATGAATTTCACCCTTTGGATTTGTCCCCGCCGAAAAAGTTTTGAAAAGCCCATCCCCTTCTTTGGTGAGAATGCTTTCAGCCATAATTGATCGGGCTGCGTTGCTCGTGCATAAAAACAACACATTATAACAAATAAGCTGCATTTAATCACCACTTTCAATTTGATTGAATTTTATTAAACACATATGCATAACGAAGTAATCAAAATTTATTATTCTCTTGCGAGTTATGCAATATTAAGCCATCATTTTATTGGATTGTGATTTAAACAGAGCAACTCGACTTTTTTAATGGAGTTAAAAGTGTACTTTGGAAAAGCAGCTATTGTTGATGGAGATAGCCTGGTTTTTGAGGTAAGCCATGATAATGGATCATTTCCAGTAGAGGTTCATCATTCATGCTTAGTAAGGTATTATGAATGTGGAAAAGAAACTAAACCTGAATACTATAAAGACAAAATAGAACAATTAAAATATTCTGTAAGACGTGCTTTTCATAAAAAAAATATAAAATATATTAAAAAAGCAGAAACTCCCCCACCGATAAGTGCAGAATTAAAGTTGTCTATAAGTATTGAGAAATGGATTAGTTATTTAAATGACGAGGGAAAGCTAACTGAATCTGGAACTATAACAGTAACATTTTATGAAAAGAAAAAATCATCTATAATTGAAATAGATACTCTTGCCGACAAATCGCATCTAGCTATAGTTGCCGATCAAAAGCCTGAGTAATATTTTTATTTTTTCGTTTAATCATTCCCATCAACAGACTCATCTTCGACAGCTGCAAGTTCAGCATAATGAATGGCTTGAATTTGATGGCCGTATGATAAGTATCCATGATGAGCAGCAACAGTTTCATCATCAATTTCATCAGCTTTTGCTGCCATTAGTTGATGTTTAGATGCCATTTCAAAATGATGTGCTGCTTTGCGATGGTGTGCAGCTGCTTTTTTATGGACCTTATGCTCATGTTCTGTTGGATGATTTGACATTATGTTCCCCACCTATTCTTGAATAATTTTAGCGTTTCAAATTAACACATTATTTTCATGCCCATGCAATCGTTAAAAGGGTAGGGTGTTTCTTTCTAGATAGCTTTTGAAGCGAGGCTTGTGACTTGGGCAGCAAGTGTGTGCTCTCGATCCCTTGTCTTGCCCAGCGCTAATTGTTTTTTTCGCAAACGGATCTGTTTTTGCTGCTGGTCCAAGGCGCGGGCTTGGCTTTGGTCTGGTGTTAGAGGTTTAGTACCTTCTACTTCCCAGATCAGCATCT
>CAINVS010000427.1 GCA_903854205.1 uncultured Bacteroidota bacterium
AAAATGTCGCTTGTTCATTAGTCACTCACACTTAAAGAAAAACGTAGAAAAAGACTAATTTATAAATGCTCACACCCGTGGTAGCATAAGTAAGTTTTCAGAGAGAAGCAATCGATATTTACGCTGATTTTTTTGTCAAAAATCGTTGCTCACAAGCAGTGTGAGCATATGCATTTTTGTAACTAAATTCAATCAGGTGTTACTAGCAGCTAGAGCGAACAAGTATTAGGAAAATTGCCTGTTCAAAATATGCTTTATGCAGTAAAGCATAAATGAAAAACTTAAAAAATCTATCCTGAAATCAACCTAAGTAATTGATATCTTTAAGGATATCTTGAGGTGGTGGGCGATGCAAGTCTCGAACTTGCGACCCCTGCAGTGTGAATACTACAGCACATTGCCAATTTCCTGTTTAAAATCAACAAGTTAGCGCATTACGTCGGAGGCAAAGTAGTATAGTTGTAGTATAGTTATGAACATATAAGTACTATATTTTATAAGTTATTTAGAAGTTATAGAACAGCAAGCGTAAAGACTCTTTACTCTTGTGCGTTTTGAAGCATTATGCATTTTTGTAAATAAATTCAATCAGGTATTACTAGCAGAAAGAGCGTACAAGTATTAGAAAAATTGCCTGTTCAAAATATGCCTTACTAATAAAGCATAAATTAAAAACTTAAAAAATCAATCCTGAAATTTGAATTTTATAAATACAAGATATGAATTCGAAAAATTTTAGACGTCTGCTTGAGTTTGCAAAGTAACTTGATGCGGCTCGCAAAAATATGAGTTGTTATCAAGCCATTCTCTGGTTGTTCTTTCATTTACTTTGAGTGCTTGATCTAATGCGATTTTAAAAGCGATTGATCCAAGTCCACTTTTAGATATACAAAAAATACACGCCTGCCCCGCAGCTGTTTTTTTGGAGCGTTTTTTTGCTAGATCCAAAAATCGATACGTATCACATTCAGGACATGGGTTATCAAATGAAAGATGGATTACTTCTGCTGGAACAAGTTGTCCACTTTTACATACCCATCCAGCAGAAGAAAAACTACATTCACTCACAAAAGAACTTAATGAATCATGGTGTTAGGAAGCCATAGAGCTATACCCGGAAACACTGTTAGTAAGAGAATTACACCTAATGACATCAGCACAAATGGCATGGCACCTTTAAAAATTTCAGCCATAGTCGCATCTTTTGTCATCTTAGACAAAATGAACACGTTTAATCCAACTGGAGGAGTGATAAGCGCAATTTCAGTCAATAGGACTAGAACAATTCCGAACCAGACAGGATCAAAACCAAGATGAATAATGATTGGGAATACAAAAGGTAGCGTTAATAAGATCATTCCAAACGCATCAAGAAGACAACCGAGTATCAAGTACAACAAGTAAATAAGAAACAGCACCAAATAACGATTCAGTCCAACAGATTGAATCGCATCAGTCACCATGGTTGTAACTTGCGTGGCCACCAAGAATCTGGCTAAAACGCTTGCTGCGATTAGTACACAAAAAATCATGGCAGATAGCTTGACGGTAGATTCCACGGCTATACGTAAATCACTCCAACTAATTCGCCTCATTGCCAAAGCAACAAAAACTGTAAAGGAGGCACCAACAGCTGCAGCTTCTCCTGGCGTAAACAAACCAACATACATTCCCAGTACTACGACTGTAAAGATTACAACTATTGGAATTACCTTCAATAACGATGTCATTTTCTCGCGCAAAGAAAACGAAGGGCCTTTAGGACCAAGTGCAGGATTCAATCGGCATCTAATCACCACGTAAAGTGAAAAAATAATCGCAGTCAAAATACCAGGAACAATTCCAGCAAGGAACAGCTTACCGATTGATGTTTCTGTCCAAAGGCCATATAAAACCATTAAGAGGCTTGGAGGAATCATGATTGCTATGGTTGCTGCTGATGCTAGCGATCCAGTTGAAAGTGTCATGTCATATTTATAACGACGTAACTCAGGAAGTGCAATCTTAGACATTGTGCCAACTGCAGCAGAACTAACACC
>CAINVS010000428.1 GCA_903854205.1 uncultured Bacteroidota bacterium
ATGACAAATATCTTTTTAACCTAAACATTTAGAGTTGCATTTATGACTTGAATGCTGCATTTAAAAACAGAAGGTTCCGAAATATTCGGAACCTCCTGTTTTTTAAATTATTGCAACACAATCTTCCTCGTATCAATTGTTACGCCCTGCGCATTGATAATATTCACATAATAAATGCCCGAGCCTGTCCAGGTACTCAAATCCAGATAAAACTGCTGCTGTGTAATGGCCGATTGGAACATCTGCTGTCCGAGGGCATTCACGATGCGGATGCTGTGGCCGTTCATCACATTCAGGTCGCCAGCGTCGATGGTGATATGATCATAAGTTGGATTAGGCCAGATGCGAATGGTGTTTTCATAAGTGACCGGGTTAAATCCTGTAATGCCCGTGTTGATGAGCAAGGTATCCGTTACAGTAATAGTTTGATAGCAGATGCCGCCATTGTACAAGTTTGTAATTTCCTGTTGTGTGAGGGCGCGGTTCCAAATGCCGATGTCGTCTATTTTGCCGTTATAGTTAAGAAAGTTAGTTAAACGTGCTCCGACTTTTAATTTATTAAGGGTTATTGAATTCATTGTACCTGTCCATACAGAGACACCATCTTGAAAAACCGAATAGCTTGTTCCTTGTCTTATAATTGCGATATGGTACCAAGTATTTGTTTGATAATTAGAAATAAAATTTGAGCTATTACATTCTGTAGAGGCGTCTGAGATGTAAATTTTGTTAGCTAGTAAATTTGTGCAGGGTAATTGTTGATTTAAACCAGTTAATCCAAACCCTGGTAATCCGAAACTTGAAATTGGTTGATTACCGAAACCAAATAAATTTTGATATCCAAAATTATTAGAAATGGGTGAACGGAACCAGGAACTAATTGACCAATTTATTTGAGTATTTAAATTACTAATTAAAATTGAGTCATTCCCATCAAAACTGTATGCCGCATTTAGATTTCCAAACCTGTCACTCGTCAGCGTCGCACCATTCACAGAGCCATTATTCCCATTGCCACTTTCATCATTGGCATTTCCACTGAAGGGCCACCAGCCAACCAAACCATTTGAGGGGACATAAGCAGGAACATTTTGTGCAAAAGAACATACTGCCAGGAAGAGCAGCATCAGGGTTAAATTCATTGTTTTCATAATAGAAATTTTTTGTTAATTTCTACTCTGTCCCTGAGCAGAGGTGATGATTAGAAACGAATCAGCGTGGGACATCATGAATATCCGTCGCTGAGGCACTGGTATACCGACAAACGTAATAAACAAGAAGCCCACGCCTTGCGTGAGCGAAAGTTTATTATTCGTTTGTCTTTTAAAAATTACCAGTTTTCAGCGACGCGAATAAACTAACGCAGATATTTTTGTCAGCTATGCTGACTTATATTTTCATTAAAATTTTAATCTATTCAATTGATATACATTTAATTATACAAAATGGGTTAAAATTGCCTTATTTCTTTAAAAGCAAATATACAATAAAAATTCAATATTCAGTTTTGATAGGGGTAAATGAATTTGAATAAGGCCTGGGTTGAAACCCAGGTATCCAAAGGTGATGAAAAATCTGAGCTTGAACCGATCTCGTCTTCTGACGAGAGCGCTCCGCGAAGCGAAAGCATCAGATTTTTGCGAAAGTTTTTGGCCCCATAGGGGTCATCTGTTCTTAGCCTAAAGGCGACGTAATGAAACAGTCCCGTAGGGATGACCTCACCTGTTCCGTGATTTTGATATAAAAAATTGTTGAACCTGTAATTTGTGCAGGTCACCACGCTGTGTCTCAAAACCTGTTCTTGCCTGTCGGCTAAGAACAGGTCGCTCCGCTGGAGCTGGATGCAGTTCGTCAATCCGTAAATATCAGTCTTAACGAAGTTAATCTGTTTGAGATCGGTATTGACGCAATGGAAAAAAATCTGTGTGAATCAGTACAAACTGTGTTGGACAAAGTCCAGATCAGTGTTTCAATTTTCATGAGGTCACCACGCGCGAAGCGAAAGCATAAGATTTTAGCGAAAGAAAGTTATAACCTTCTGTAAGCACAACAGAGGAAGCCCATTCTTTAGCTTCTCGGTTTTTACAGTTATGTCCGTAAATAAAAAAAGCTCCCGAAGGAGCTTTTAGGAAAGGGGTTAACCTTATTTTTTGCTTTTTTTGATGTCATTTTCAATTTCAGCAACTTTTTTCTTCTGAGTTTCGATTTCGGCTTTTTTCTTGCCCTGATCCTCAGCTTTCAATTTGATTTCTTCCTCAGTTTTTTTGATATTTTCTTCCATCTTCTTGATGGTAGCTTTGTAATCTTCTATATCGCTTTTGCGCTTAGCTTCTTCCTTTTCCAAGTCTTTAAGGTCTGACTCAAGCGTTTTCAAAACTTTTTCCTCTTCTTTGAGTTTCTGCTCGAGCATATCTGATGAAACTCTTTGGCTGAATTTATCCATCATTTTACTGGCCACCTCAAACTGTTTTGGAAATTCTTTTTGAGAAAGGTAAGTTATGCCAAGATTAATCCAAACAACGATTGCTGAACCCTTTTCAGCTTTGTCATCGATTTGGGCATAAACATCAACTGAGTTTTCGCTCATTTCTTTGATTGTAGCGTCATCTGTAAAGAACTCTTTTTCTTTTTTGGAAAAGTTGGTTTTCCCTTTGTAATCTTTGATAAAAGATTCCCAAGCATCCTTCACTTGATCCGCAGTAGCCAAAGGAAATTCCATAACCAATGCAGGAAAAGTACCTTTGCTGTTTGCTCTGATTTCTTCTTTAAGTGTGAGTTTTTGCGCCATAACTGTATGGCTCAGCATCAATAGAAGTGCCAATGGTAAAAACAGTTTTTTCATAATCTTTGATTTTTTTAAGTTTAATATATGATTCCATGAATAAAAATAAGGAATTTTAATTATTCTATCTAAAATTCGGCCAAAAATCCAATCAACAATACTTTTTAATAAAAACTAAGTAATATTTGGTTCAGTTTAGTTTTTTTCTGCCCTCATGTTTTTTAATATTTGCTCAGAAATACAATTGCATTATTGAGAAATTAGAATTTGAGATAAAAATATTTTATCGGGATAGTCTTCCGATTTAGAAATACCTTTTAACTCAGATTACTACTTGACAGTTTTTTTGAAAAAAATAAAAAATCACCAACCATTTTTTTTTAGCTATCGTTTTCAAATTAGACTAAAGGTTGTTAGTTTACTAACAGGCAAAATGCAATAATCAGAAGAATGAACTTAGGAAATGTAGGGCAATGCCGGCGGGTGTTGCCCTATTTTTTATTAACACGATCCGTTTTTTTGAGCCCTTAAGATTTCTAATAACGGATTTGAGACTATATTTAAGATCGAATTGGAAACTTTGCCTATCTTTGTTTAAACAGACTTTTCAATATTACCTATATGAATCGCTTTATTAATATACACCTGATATTTTTTTTACTGCTCGCGTACAATGCCAAAGCACAGCCACTGTCAGTTGTCGGGGGTTGGGAATCTTTTATTTCCTATAATTTTTCCAAGGCTGTTGCCGCTTCGGACAATACCATTTTTTCGGCCAATGAGCTCTGTATCTCCAGCTATAATTTGGATGATTACACAATTCGAATTCACAACAAAATAACCGGATTGAGTGATATGGGGATAAGTACTATTGCTTTTAATAAGCATTATAATGTACTGATCATTGCCTATACCAATGGAAATATAGATCTGATGAAGACCGGTGGGAGAGTGGTGAACCGACCAGCAATAAAAATGAACACAGTTATAACAGGGGATAAATCCATAAAACATATTTTTTGCGACAGCAATCAGGTATATTTCTCTACTGATTTTGGCCTAGTGAATTTTGATATGGAATTGGAGGAGTTTGGCTTTAACACCTTTACGCCAAGTGTCCGTGTTAAAGCATCTGCCCGTATGGGAAATTATCTGTATATATCAACCAATCTCGGAATTTACAGAGCTTCAAAAACTGTGAATCTGCTTGATTTTAATAATTGGGTGAGAATGGGTACTGCAGAAGGCCTTTTTTCAAATAATTTTGAATCCCAATCGATTACATTCATGAATGCTGCTCTCTATGCCGATGTGAATGACACAATTATGCGTTTTGATGGAAGCCTTTGGGCACATATTCCGACGACTTATTTGGCGGATAATACTACTTTGCCTTTTTGCTATTCCGGTTACCAGAATATTAAAATGCAGACCAATCTGTTCAATTCATTGATTTCCATCTCAACAGAAAACAGTTTTGCTTTTGTTTTGGACAGTGATGGCAAATTGATTAAGCTTTATTTTGATCCTACTTCAATTGGCAATGTTTACGATGCTGTTTTGGATAGAAGTACTACCCTTTGGACGGCCAATCAGAATGGGCTTCACAGACAGTTGAGCAGTGGCGGAACTGAATTGGTTGCAATTTCAGGACCTTATATCAACCGTTATTCCGATATGGCAGTAAGTGACAAAGGAACTTTGTGGTGTGCAGGGTCGATGCGCAGTCTTTTGGGACCGCAATATGACCGATCGGGCGTGTATCGATACAGTAACAGGAACTGGAAGAATTTTAATGAAAAACTGAATACTGAGTTGCTCGGAATTTATGATGTTAATTCCGTAGCAATTCACCCAAAAAGCAGAGCTGCATATTTCGGTTCTTTGATGAGTGGTATTGTAAGAATTACGACAACTGACAGCATTCAAATTATAGACAAAATTACAACTCCCGGCAGTACATTGGAATATGCAACCGGAAATCCAGGTATCACAAGGGTTGCCGGCCTTGCATTTGATGAAGATGAAAATTTATGGATGACCAATAACCTTACCCTTAATCCGATCGTTGTTTGGAAAAAAGACGGATCATGGCTTAAATTTCCTTTTTCTTATGCCGAGTTTTCTTACATGACGATCGACAGATTCAACAATAAATGGATCATGCGACGAGATGGACAGGTTACGGTCTATGACAGCGGAGACGATATAGATATTGCAAGCGATGATAGAGCTGTGACACTTAACAGTTCAAACAGCAATCTTGGCGGAAATGTTACCAGTCTTGCGGCAGACAGAAATGGCTCAATATGGGTGGGAACTAGCAATGGGGTCACTATATATAACTGTAATGTTTTTGATGGAAATTGTCCGGGTCTTCGGCCGGTCATCAATCCAGATAATTTCAACGGACGACTATTGGAAGCTGAAAATGTGCGCAGTATTGCGGTGGACGGTGCCAACAGAAAATGGGTGGGCACAGACAATGGTGTATTTTTGCTGGATCCTGAAAATTATGAACAGCTCCAATTTTACAATGAAGACAACAGTCCGCTTTTCAGCAATAAGATCAATAAGATTGCCATTGATAGCGAATACGGTATGGTTTACATTGCGAGTGAAAAAGGCCTGCAGGGTTATCGGGCAGAAGCTACAGACGGCAGCAGTTTTATGAACAGAAAAGAGGTGATTGTTTTTCCAAATCCGGTAAGGCCGGAACAGGAGGGGCCGGTTTCAATTAAAAATTTAGCAGAGGATGCCAATGTAAAAATTACAGACCTGAGCGGTAATCTGGTTTTTGAACAACAGGCTTATGGCGGACAGGCAGTTTGGAATCTGCAGAACTATCTGGGTCAACCTGCGGCACCGGGCGTATATCTGGTCTTTGTTGTCAATGATGACGGAACCCAAAAAATGGTGACAAAATTTGTCATAGTCCGTTAGTAAATTATGCGAATCAGGGTTGAAATATATTGAAAAGTATTGATTTTATTTAAAAAAACTAAAAATTACGAGCCGAAGGCACCATTTCATAACGTCGGAAACACCAGCATATAGAATTGGCCCTTTCGAGTATAGTGCTAAGCCTGAAAATTCAATAAAAAAGCAAAAAATCTCAGGCTGAAGGACAGTCTGGCCGATTCTGGTTTTGGGGTGTAG
>CAINVS010000429.1 GCA_903854205.1 uncultured Bacteroidota bacterium
TGTTTGAAGAGAAAACCCTTACAAAAAAGGAGGTACAATCTATCCCAGAAATATTATTTGAAGAAATTGATGAAGATGCCTATATCTTATCTGATTGGGGAATATTATTATGGAATAGAACTAAAGCTGATATACTTTCGACAAGATTAGTTGAACTTCCTATGATATTTTTTGAAAAAAGTTTCATTGCTGATTTTAAGAAAACAGAAAAAGTTGCAGAGAAGGTTCAATTACAAGAAACCTTGGCAAAAATATCAATGATATTACTAGAAAATAATGGTAATACAGCCTCATTAAAAGGAGGGAAAGCTGGAGGAATTCTCTATGATAATTTTACGGGTAAAAATTCACATTTAGGACATTTTAGAATTTCTCAAGGGTTAAGAGTTAGTTGTGAGGTTAAAAATGGAAATCTTAAGCTAAGACACTATGGAGAACATGATTATGTAAATGACAACCCTTAGATATATAAAATAAGATAAAATGAAAAAAACATACATCACCCTAGTCTCAGAACAGGCAATCCCAAACGTTCAATACATCAAAGAATTTGCCGCACAGGTAGATCGTTATCTCTTTGTATCGACCGAGAGAATGGAGAAAAATAACAGTGCACAACATATTATTGATGCCTGTGCCCTCAAGCCAGGCAGCTATAAAGTTGTTGTGGTAAATCAGGAAAGTCTTTCGGATATATTGACAAAATTGGAAGCAGCCCTTTCAGAAAAGCTGTTTTTAGGAACAAAAGGATTTATTGTCAATTGTACACTTGGCACCAAGGTAATGTCAATCGCCTTATATGAATATTTTAGGAATAAAGGTAATGCTCAATTATTGTATACTCCAATTGGTTCAAACAGTTATAAAGGACTGATAGACGAGAAATTTGGCGGTACATTTACCCAAAAGGTAAATGTTGAGGAATACGTTAAAAGCTATGGTATCGGCATCGCCAAATCCTCCAGTACGCTTTTTTCAAACATAGACTATACACTAGTTTTTTTTGAAAAATATATGAATTTCGGTTTCGATCAATATCAAATTTTAGAAGCATTAAGAACAGGAGAAAACCAAAAATACAGAGCTAAAGGACTTGATATTTTTTCTAAAATTGAAGGATTGGATAATTTTTTAAAAGCAATCGCATTTCCACTGAGTACTGATAATGTATTAATTGCCAAAGAAGTCCGCTATCTTACAGGAGGTTGGTTTGAAGAATGGACCTACTTTATCATCAAACACAGACTTGGATTAAATGACAAAGAAATCCTAATAGGGCTTAATACTGTTTTGAATGCAGAGAATGACTTGGATGTCGTTTTTGTTTTAAATAATACCTTTCATATTATTGAATGTAAAACAGCGATTCCTGATGCCTATTTGCAGCAAACCACCCTTTATAAATCAGGTGCATTGGTTGATAAATTTGGTAGAAATGCTAAATCCTATATTTTTACCCTTTCTAATTTGAGAGCAAAAGACGGTCAATTCAAAAAAGGTGTAATGGACAGATCCCTCCAACAAAATGTTATCGTAGCAGATAAAGAAACTCTGCTGAATGATTTCGAGAATTTTATGAAAGACAATTTTATAAAATAACATCACCAAATCTCCCCTTGAACCAAATCAAGGGGAGATTTTTTCAAATACCCTACCTCCAACCGCCCCCCAAGGCCCTATACAACTCAATTACAGCCTGATTTTTCTGTGGTTTAGTGTTGTAGTTGTTATTATTTCGAAATTAGAATAGTTGAAATTTGCCCTTGACAATGCAATAAAATGGGTTTATATTTGTACTAATTGTAGATAAAATTGAACAAAATATTGATTTCAGAAGATCGATATTTGAAACTCAATAATACCACCCCTTCGGGGTTTTTATACCTTGGAATATTTCCAAGCTATAATCCTTTCACCTTCGGGGTTGCAAGTTTTGAAACTCCAAACAGGTGAAAAGATTATAAAATAACAAATAAAATGCACAAACCCCGAAGGGGTGACAATATTATAGAAAA
>CAINVS010000430.1 GCA_903854205.1 uncultured Bacteroidota bacterium
GTTATTGCACTTGGTTGGGTTAGAGTTACAGATCTTGTTGCCGAACATCCAGCTCCATCTGTTACCGTGACTGTGTAAGTTCCCACAGTTAATCCTGTATTTGATGCAGTAGTGCGACCATTCGACCAACTGAAAACATAAGGAGTAGTTCCTCCCGAAGTAGCAATTGTTGCAGTTCCGTTAGTTCCTCCATTACAACTCACATTTGTATTAGTAGCAGTCGCTGTTATTGCACTTGGCTGTGTGATGGTGATTGATCTGGTTGTAGTGCATGAATTCGCATCCGTAACAGTTACGGTATAAGTTCCGGCTGTAAGACCTGTATTGGAAGCAGTTGTTCGGCCATTGCTCCATGAAAACGCATAAGGTGTAACTCCGCCCGATGCAGTGATAGATGCAGTTCCATTTGTCCCTCCATTACAGGAAACGTTTGTTGAAGCAACAGTTGTACTTACACTATTTACTGATATATTTGCTGTAACTGTATCTGTCATACAGGCATTGTTTGCAATGAGCCTGATAGAGAATGTACCTGGAGCTGAATACAGTACAGTTGGGTTAGTTGCTGTAGAAGTAGCTGGATTTCCACTTGCAAAAGTCCAGCTATAGGAAGTTGCAGCGGTTGAAGTATTTGTTAAAGTGATTGAATTCCCAGCACAAACTACTGGTGCTGCAGGAGTGAAATTAGCATCTGTTGGAATCCCGAGAACCGGTCTAATAAAATGGGCAACACTTAGCGGCCAACTGGTTGCATCGTCATAGGGAACCCAAGTACCATTGCTTAATTTTTCCCAGGCAGTAGCAGGTGTTGTTTGTCCGTTCGTATTGGTTATCAATACTATAGTATCGGCTCCGTAAGTGAATTCAATACCTACAAAGAAAATCTTAGATGCAGGTAATGGAATTGAACCGAAATTGACAAAACCAACATTTGATCCTCCGGCAATTAAAGTCTGAACCGATTGATAAGTGACAGCTGTTGTAGCTAAAACAGTGGTTGGAGAGCCTGTTGTACCATCCCAAACTCTAACGTTAAAGGTATTTGTAGCATTTGAAGCTACAGCCCTTCCAAATCCGATAAAAGCTCCTCTAATGTGCGTATTAGCACCTGTGTAAGTAAATTTATCTGCTTTACCTAAGTCGCCATAAGTATTTTGTCCTGATACATAGCCCAAACCTACACCAGCAGAGTAAACTACTGCTGTATGAGTACTTAAGAAATTAGAAATAGTATCGCAACCTGCCACCCCGGTTGTGAAGCTGAATGTAGTGGATGCAGGTGCTGTACCGCAGCCATTACTCGCCGTTACTCTCCAAAAATAAGTTGTACTGGGCGATAAGAGAGATGAGGCATAGCTATTTGCAGCTAATCCAGTCGCTTGGTCAGTTATGGGTGTAAATGTTGCACTAGGAGAAATTTGTATTGCATAGGAAATCCCCGTTCCTGATGAAGCTGTCCAACTAAAGTTTACGGGCATAGTAACTGCCGTAGCGCCGTTTGTTGGGGCTAGCAGTGTAACAGCAGTAGGGGAGCCCGTGCTCACAATTAAAACAAGCGAAACGTTTTTAACGCCACTAGTGCTAGTACCTGTAAGTGTTAGATTGTATGTTCCGGGGGCAATTCCCCCTGTACCTGAAATAGTGAGCGTAGTGCCATTGCCCGGAGTAATAGTATTTGTTCCAAAAGTTGCAGTTCCACCGGCTGGAACACCAGTAACACTAAGTGTGATTGGGTTTGAATAACCACCAATCGAAGTAGAAGTTATATTATAAACAGCATTTGCAGGCTGACATACACTAACTGAAGGATTGGTAACCGAAATGGTATAATCACTGGTTGCGGCAGTAATAGTGAAATTGTTATTAGAAATGTCGAAGAAATTACCTCCGGCACATCTTACCATGATCCGACAGGTTGTAGACGGAGTATTTGGAGCAGTAATTGCCTGCGTTCCGTCATTAGGCGTATTTGATAACAATACTGTGTAAGTCACACCGCCATCGGTTGATATAAGAATGTCAACATTGGCACAACTCACAGGGGCATTGGTTGTATTGGCAACATTCCAGGTTATAGTCTGGGTAGATGCACCTACCCAACTGATGCCCGTATTTGTAGGATTTGTAACAGTGAAAGGTCCTGTAGCAGAATTTACAGTCACCGTTACATTCGATGTTGCAGCGGTACAACCTCCACCAGTAGCATTGTCACGAACAGTAGCACGGAAAGTCATTGTTCTTGCTACGGTTGGTAAAACCTCCCAAGTGAAAAGTCCATTAGCAGCAAGTGCAGAAAGACTTGGGAAAAATCTGGTGGGATTTGTAGTTGGATTAAAGGAACGGAAATTTGCTCCTGCAGTAGCAGTTGCCGAAGGAGATGTCGTAGCAGTTCCCGTATTGGTTTGTTCCCAACAGTAAGTCAGTACATTGGTTGTATTTGGGTCTGTACCATTTGCGGTAAGGAAAAATGGTGTGCCCTGCGGAATTACAATTGCACTGGATGCTGTAGTTACAGCAGGGGTGCTATTTGATAAAGTAGTTTTAACAGGACAAGTGTGACCTCCACCGGTTATAAAAGCCCCCATTTCCTGTAGGCTAATTACATGGAAATAATCATTACTGTTGTTTTGAACATTACTCGGATTGCAAATCCCAGCATAGGCCATAATGGTAGACCCTGAACCGGGCTCCATAGATGTGGTTGCATTTGAGTTGCCTGCACAGGAACCATCATCATTATTATTGAAAGTATGATTACAAGCAAACTGATGTCCCATTTCATGTGCTACGTAGTCAATGTCGAATGGATCGCCGATTGGAGCAGGGCTACCTGTTACCCCCTGTGCCTTGTTTGCTGTACAAACACAGCCAAGCTGCGCTATACCACCACCACCTGTTGAAAAAACGTGCCCAATATCGTAATTGGCAGAACCGATAGCTGCGTTGCAATTTGTTTGATTTTGACCGAGCATGGTACCTCCATTGGTATTGGTGTAAGGATCGGAACCTGCGTTAGTATAAATAATCAGGTTGTTGTTGGCAACTAAGTTCATTCGGATGGCCATTTCACGTCCATAAACAGCATTGATACGGTTCATAGTTGTTGTCTGTGCCGCAAGTGCAAGTGCAACAGTTCCCCCATGAAAAGCCGTGTATTCTCCTGTTGCGGCCAAAGCTAAACGGTAAGTTCTGAGTTCACAACTACCAAAAGCTGATTTTAAATCGGGTTCATTGCTGGTAGTTCTCGGTGTATAAGTATCTGTAACTCCACATTCGAAAGATTTGGGAACAGAACTTGCATAGTCTTTTCTGTGATATACTACGTAGTGCTCCATATCTCCTCCGCCAAAACTGTAGGGATCAATGAAGATAGTAGATTGGCCCGGTATTAATATCATGGCATGAAATCCCTGAAGTGTAAAGTCGAATCTAACAGTAATGTTATTATCATCTACAGCATAGCCTGCATAGGTATTGATGTCGGGAAATTGCTCAGCCAATTCAGCCGCCATTATTGGTGATTCAACAATGTCAAATGTTTTTATACTGCCATCCGGCATTGGCAATTCGAGGTATGTTTTAGTCATCTGCGCAATCGGTGTAAACTCCATAGGAGCAACATTTAAAACCGATCGCAATGCCATGAGATTTAGCTTGAATGTTTTATAGCTTTTTGGAGTAATGTAACGCTTGCCTGATTGAGGTATAGCTTTCTCATTAACTTCTGTCCAAAAGGCATCGGAAACAAATTTTTTCTGTGCATTTACTAAGAGAGGCATTGCTAAAAACAATATGCCTAATGTTAAGAAAAGTAATTGTTTTCTCATTTTTAGAAGTAGTAAATTGGTTGATAAATTAGTATAAAATTATTTTATATGTAATCTAAAGCAAATTTATAATATTCCTATGAAATAATAATTATTAAACGTTCACTTATTCACTTTTGCTGCTTTTTTTGGACTAATTTAAAGAATAAAAGGGCACTCGATAACAGAATGCCCTTTCATTATGGTTCTTTTATAACTTTTAGTAGAAAAAGAAAGTAACAGCAGCCCATTCTTTTTTAACGCCACTTGCACTGCCTGTTTTTGTCCCGGATGCATTGCGGATAGAGCCGTCTGAATCAATTTTTCCGATTTTGGTACCTGATTCATTTCTTACAGAACCGTCACTGTCATATTTCCCGATTTTTGTTCCTGAAGCATTGCGAATAGATCCGTCACTGTCAACCTTGCCAATTTTAGTACCTGAAGCATTTCGAATTGAGCCGTCAGAATCGATTTTACCTATTTTTGTTCCGCTGTCACTGCGTACAGTTCCGTCCGATTCAATTTTACCTGTTTTGGTTCCGGAAGCATTGCGAAGATCCTGAGCGAAAGCAGCATTTCTTCCTATTAAAAGGAAAAGCGTAAAAGTGAGGAGAAAAGTGATTTTTTTCATGATGTTAAGAATTGAAATTTGATAAAATATTAAAAACTATTTTGCTCTGTTTTTCCATTTGGAACCTCTGCTGATTACTGTAGAATTCGTTTGTTGAAGGACAGGTTTTTTAAGTCTGTTTTCCAAAAGATGTGCCACTAACATAGCAGCTATTTTTGCTTCTTCTTCAGAGCCCTGTTCTATAAGTTCCGGACTGAAATGTTTTTTTACGAAATGGGTATCAAAATTTCCGCTGACAAAGGCTTCGTGCCGGAAAGCAAATCTTCCAAAGGAAAGCGTAGTGGATGGGCCGTCTATTTCATACTCATCAATTGCCCGCAACATCCTTGCCAAAGCTTCTGTTCGGTCTTTTCCGTAGGTGATAAGTTTGGCAATCATAGGGTCATAATAAATTGGAATATCCATACCCTCTTCATAACCATCGTCAACACGTATGCCAACACCTTTGGGTGCTCTGTAAGTAAAAAGATTTCCAATGGAAGGAAGGAAATTGTTTGTCGGATCCTCTGCATAGACACGAAGCTGAATAGCATGTCCATTTATTTTGAGATCCTCCTGTTTTAGGGTTAGCGGAAGTCCTCTGGCGATAAGTATCTGTTGGCGCACCAAATCTACACCTGTAATTAATTCAGTAACAGGGTGTTCTACCTGAAGTCGGGTATTCATCTCCAAAAAGTAGAAATTGTTTTGTTCGTCGAAGATAAATTCGCAGGTGCCGGCGCCCAAATAATCGCAGGAGCGGGCCACATCGCAGGCACATTTGCCCATAGCATCACGCAGTTCTGGTGTAAGCACTACTGAAGGCGCTTCTTCAATTACTTTTTGGTGACGGCGTTGAACAGAGCATTCCCGCTCGAATAAATGAATGACATTGCCGTGTGCATCTGCCAGAACCTGAATTTCGATATGTCTTGGTGATGAAACGTATTTTTCAATAAAAACGGAACCGTCGCCAAATGCATTGGTAGCCTCTGATACTGCACGATCCATCTGTTCTTCAAAATCGGCTTCTGATTCAACTATACGCATCCCTTTTCCACCACCACCTGCAGAGGCTTTGATGAGGATCGGATACCCTATTCCGGCCGCAATTATTTTAGCTTCAGTTACGCTGCTAATCGCTTCCTTTGTTCCGGGAACGAGTGGAATGTTGTATTTAAAAGCAGCTTCTTTAGCTGCCAATTTACTGCCCATAACTCTTATAGCATGGGGGCGGGGACCAATGAAAATGAGCCCTGCATCAGCTACAGCCTGAGAAAAATCGGCATTTTCACTTAAAAAGCCATAGCCGGGGTGAATTCCATCAACACCAAGCGATTTAGCTACTTCAATTATTTTATTTCCAAGCAGATAAGACTGATTTGATGGTGCCGGACCTATACAAACTGCCTCATCGGCATAATGCACATGTGGCGACATTCGGTCAGCTTCCGAAAATACGGCAACTGTTTTGATGCCCATTTCTTTACAGGTGCGCATAACGCGCAATGCGATTTCTCCTCGGTTGGCTATGAGTATTTTTTTCATTGTCTAAAAAGTGCTTTGCTCACTTATTTATTACTGTTTCCAATCAATTTTATATTTCTTCCTGAAAAGGACATTTTCATCCTTCAGGTTATCCATGCTAGTGTATTTGTTTTTGTTCTTTTTAAGTGCCACAATGTACAGATAAATTGGCTTTTTGATGTCTTTTACTTCAAATTCATTGCTTCTGTCATTGATATTTGAAACCTCACGAAGTCCGTAAAATAGTTTTCCTTTTTTCTCCAGCGTATTGAAATTGTGCATTTTATTGCCTTTATATTCAAATTCAGGCCCCATATAATGCACTGTTTCTAAGTCAACATAGAGTATGCGGTCAAAATTAAATGGATATTCGGCAACCTTATACCCTAAATAGTTTTTAAGCTCCGGCACAGGGAGGCTGTTGTCTGAAAGATAAAACTGATCTTCGTAAGCCGCATTTACATAAATCCCGCCAATTTTGTTGTCAAAAATGAGCTCGATTTCAAAATTTTCTTTTTGTAATAATGCTGTTTCATTCACTGCTTTAACATCCTCACCCGACTGTTTTAACTTAACTTCAAATTTTTGTGCGTTAGCAAAGGTTGAAAGTAAAAGCAGGAAATAAGCTAATAATACTGATTTCATTAGCTCAATTTTAAAACGGCTTCTCTAATTCTTTTAACTGCTTCGCGCAGATCTTCCTGCCCCAAGGAATAACTGAGGCGAACACATTCGGGAGCGCCGAAGGCATCTCCTGAAACTAAGGCTACATGACCGGTATATAGCAGATAATCGCAAAGATCATCGGCATTATTGATTTTATGTGATCCGTCAGCTTTACCATAATAATAGCTTACATCGGGGAAAACATAAAAAGCTCCGGTCGGATTGTTTACTTTAAAACCGGGAATTTCGCTTAGCAATTTTACAAAAAGATCGCGACGTTTGTGGAATTCCTCTGTCATTTTAAAGCTTGGCGTTAAATCTGCCAAAAGTGCAGTTACTGCAGCCTTCTGGCTGAAAGAAGCTGCTCCGGAAGTGAATTGACCCTGCATTTTTACACAGGCATCTGCAATCCATTGTGGTGCGGCGATATAGCCCAAACGCCAGCCTGTCATGGCAAAGCCTTTTGAAAACCCGTTGACAATTACAACTCTGTCTTTAATGAAATCAAATTCGGCAATACTAATATGCGGTTCACCGGTGAAATTGATATATTCGTAAATTTCATCCGAAACAATAGTAATCTGTGGATGATCTACCAAAACATCTGCAATGGCCTTCAGTTCTTCGCGTGTAAATACTGAACCGGTCGGGTTGCAGGGCGAAGAAAAAATAAGCATTCGGGTATTAGCTGTAATAGCCGAACTTACCTGAGCTGCCGTTGCTTTGAAATCCTGTTCGATGCTGCCTTTTACAAAAACAGGTACAGCACCGCTCAATTCAATAATTTCTTTATATGAAACCCAATAGGGGCTAAGGACAATCGCTTCATCACCTTCCTGCAGCAAGGACATAGAGAGATTGGCAATACACTGTTTGGCACCGTTTGAAACGACAATCTGTGTAGCTGTGTATTTTAATTTGTTATCTCTTTCGAATTTAGTGCAGATTGCCTGACGGAGTTCCAGCAGTCCGGCAACGGGTGTATATTTTGTATAGCCGTCTTCCAATGCTTTGCTGGCAGCTTTTTTGATATGTTCGGGTGTATCAAAATCAGGTTCTCCCAAACTGAGGCTGATGATTTTATGTCCCTGAGCTGTGAGTTCGCGGGCAAGTTGTGCCATTTTCAGGGTGGCCGATTCGCCCATATTGATAATGCGGTCTGAAAGTCTTTGGTGGTTCATAGCTGTATTACTGTTCATAACTTTGAAGATTAAAGAGGAGCTAAACTTGTACAGTTTTTTCCTCCTCAAATTTTAAAAATCCCCACTATTTGTAGGCTTAAGCAGCCGGAAATGTGTTTTGTAATATTTCAATTAACTTTTGAAAAGAGCGATCTGTACAGTTTTTGAAACTTACTTTTGATGCTAATTCTTTATATAAGGCCGAAGACCGAGGTTCTCTTATCTGTTCCAATCGGAGCTCAAATGCTTCTTTAGGACGTTCCGGTTTTTGATTGTCCAAAATAGTAAAATTTTCTCTCTCAAGCCATTCTTTTACAGAATTCATATCGCTCAGGTCCAACAAGTCTACAAGATGTTGTGATTGAGCCCAAACCCAGTTTTCAAGTTCTGGGTCTATGACAAGAACATGCGCAGTACCTGCGTTCCAACCAAATGTTATAAGCTGCTCTTCTAACTGTTTTTCTAAATCTTCAGCCGATAAATTATTTTCTCCAGACCCTTCATAATCAAAAACCAAGAAACACTGTTTGTATTGAGTTGAAAAATTTCTGAGCCACTTTTTGCCTCTGGCGTTTTAGGTTAAAAAAAACTTATGAAAAATTGTATATTTTTAGTCGCGGATAAAGATATGGAATTCTCTATCAAAGGGATTTTAACCCGTGTCAAGACAATTGGAATGAGCCAGATTAGTTATGACATCAATGTTCATCCACAGCATGACCCAGGTTGCAGAACAAGTGGAACAACATATGCTGATGTTGAGATCCCCTTTCCAGTCTTTTAGTTTTGGATGTTCATCTCCTCTCACTATGTCGGTTGTTCCTGCTTCTGTTTTTGCAAAGCAAAGGATATCTTTAGTTTCAGCAATGCTCAAAAAAACCGGAGAGTGTGTAGCTATCAAAATTTGAGCATCATATACAGAGGATAGCGATTGATACAATGTTTCTACTGCTTTTGGATGAATTCCATTTTCGGGTTCTTCTATGAGATAAATGCCTTTAAAATCGGGAAGATAGGCTAAAAGTGTTAATGCCAATAGTCTAAGTGTTCCATCTGAAATCAACCAACTTGGCACTTTAATACCATTACCATAATCCACTTTGATGTATTTATGTTTGTCATCAGCTCTTTCGATTACTTCAATATCAACTATATCAGGTAATGCTGTTTGTAGATGAGAAATCCAGCGTTTGAATTTTTTTTCGTGCTCATTTTTTAAAATATCAATCATCCAAGAAAGATTAGAACCATCTGCTAAGAATTTTTTACCTTGGTTAGGCGCACTTGCTTGTCTTATTTTTAAACTATTGAGCATTAGAATTTTGATAATAAACTACCAA
>CAINVS010000431.1 GCA_903854205.1 uncultured Bacteroidota bacterium
AGAAACTGGACGATTTGTTTCCGAGTTAATCTTTGTAAAACATCCCTTTGTTTCATTTTGTATTCCTACGCTCTCATTTGTAGGCTTATTTATTGGGCCGAGTAAAGCAAGAGCAAGTGGTATAATCGTAAAATCCATATAATATTCTCCAATTGATCAAATAAAATTATTGTCGGTTACTTTTATTTAACTGTTCTAAAAAATTTAACTGACTTTTACCCATAATTACATGGTGGACAATAAAGTGTTAAAAAATTGGACAGCCCCAACGAGATAAGTAGGTAAAAAATCATAAAATTATCTAACTTGCTTCTTAAAGGGAGTGCTTGTTTTTAAATTAATCGCTTGATTGGTTTTGTGGGGCGAGATCTATTAGGATTAAAATTGATATTTTTCTTTGAGGTATTTGTACATTTCTACTTTGGCTTCAAGCTTGATTAATCCTCGCCATATGCTAACTGTTCCAGGTTCTCCGTCGCTTTTTCGGCCATTAAAACCTCCCATCCTAGCAACAAAACGTAATGCCTCTCTGATTGTCATTCTTTGCTCCTCAGGTATTTTATTTTCTATTTTCAATACCAGTGATTCTTCTGCTGAAAACGAGAGACTTGAATCCTCATCAGGAACTGCTTCTGCTAGATGTTTAATGTAGTAAATTCTCCACGCAATTACTGAAAATAGTGTGATGTATTTATCTAAGCGCTCAAATGTTCTTAATGATGCTCTCTCAACCTTGCAGCCGCCATCTTTTAAAATTTTAAAATAATTTTCAATATGCCAACGCTTTTTATAATAATCAATTACTCTGGATGCATCTCCAAAATTTTTTAAAGGCAAACTTGTTAGAAGAATCCAATGCAATCGATCTTTCTCTGCAATTTCACTTGTAGTACTTACTTCTAATATATTTAAGACTACTTTTCTTTTTACTGATGTGAGTCCGTTTAGTTTAAAGCCAGGATCAAAAAATTCAATTTCGCCGTACTTAACAATGGCATCAACATCTCTTTTTAATTTCGTATGAAATATTTTAAACTCATGATCAGTTTTCTTTTTATTCAAATGCCAGCGAAGATAATGATCTCCATTTTCAATTATTCGATCATGTTTCGATCTAATTATAAAATCTTTATTATTTTTTATTAAAGTAAATAGAACTTCAAACTGGTCAGCTTCTCTATCTGCAACGTGAATGAGTTTTGTACCTTTAGGGCAATGCTTTTCCGTCTCTAAAATTGCCTCTGCCCATCTATCACTTTCCTTTTCCCACATATCGTCATGAGCTCGACTCCATGTCGATAAGGCCATCACACCTAGAGGAACATCATTAGTATTTACTGCGAAACTATAATGTCCAATGAATCCATGTGTGTCCTGATCTCCAACTTTTCCACCGATATTACCTAAACCTTTTATTGACCTTTTTGAGTTGAAACTAAAAAAACTAGAGTCATGAAGCATCAAAGCGACAGATTCTTTTTTAAGCCGAGAACAGGTGGAGTCTCGATGTTCAATTAGAATTTTATCAGATGAGAAATTCTTGTGACTAAAGAGTCGATAAGTTCCTTTTTTTTCAGCAAAGTTCACCATCGATTTATTAATAGTTTCATCAGGTCTTCGCGAAAAATTATTGGCCATAGAGAAAAAACGATCGCGAAGTCGTTTGTCTCCAAAATCAATATTTTTAAATTCCTTCTCAAGCCAATTATCGTTACTCATTAAAATTAAAAATAATCTTAATTATGTAGATGGCCAAGCAAAAAAATCTAACCTGGCCTTACATTTAATAATGTCAACAAATCAACATAAACTTATGGGTAATTGTTAGGACTTAAGAGTGGGAGGGTGAAAATAAGACATGGACAATTTTTTTTCATTGTCCATAAATATGCTTTTATAGAAAA
>CAINVS010000432.1 GCA_903854205.1 uncultured Bacteroidota bacterium
CCCGATACTAATATATTTGGGCTCATTTTTTGGGTTTCAAAAAAAATACCTTTGGAGAACAACATCTTAATCTTCCAAATTCATTTTAGCCCCGGCCAATTCCGAGAGGGAATGATTGTCCCCGGCTGTTTTTGCCACAGACATTCCTTTTTCATAAATTTCTATTGCTTTATCAAAGTTTTCAAGCTTTTCATAGAACTTGCCCAGGTGATAGTATGTGCCCACATATTCGGGAATCTCATCTGTGAGTGTATGATAATACTTTAGTGCATTGTCATTGTCATCTGCTTTCTCATATTCTTTAGCAATAGCAAAAAGCAGGAAGGCTTCATCAGGGCTCTTTTCCAACATAGAGAGCAATTGTTCCAAACGTTTGTTATTCATCATTGTTTTAAGATTTTGACCTTAAAGATAAGCTTTACAGGAGATATTAGCGAAGGAAAGTCATTTGAAAATTACATAGTATTCAAATTTAATTTAAAAAAAAATTAAAAAAGTTTGGATTTTTCGAAAATGGCCGTATCTTTGTGTCGCTCTAAAAAATAGATGCACTTAAATTGGTTTCTTAGCTCAGTTGGTAGAGCATCGGACTGAAAATCCGTGTGTCCGCGGTTCGAATCCGCGAGAGACCACAAAGCCTCACAGATGAAAATTTGTGAGGTTTTTTGTTGGGTAAATTTTTCTTCGCTTAAATTTTTCTACTGGATTATTTCCACAATATAATAGTTATCTTCCTGCAAAATCTTATCATCTTTCAATTCCAAAATTTCTAACAAGATTTTTATTTTTAGGGGCAATTTGGTCATCAATATAATTGGAATAGGCATAACTATATGCATTATTGTACATGTATACTAATATATGACTTTGAAAATTAACAATTTATTATTTTGGGCACTGTTGGCATTTTCGGTATTAGCCTGTAATTCTGCTGAAATTGATCATGCAGGAAATTCATTTCCCAATATGGACAGCCGCTATGTAAATTGGCTTAAATCTAAAATTGAATCGGGAGATTTCTGTGCGGAGAAGGATTGCGAAATCGGAATGGTTCTAGAAAAAATGGAAAAAGGGGAGGAGTATTGTGCTTATGGACTTCCCGATACCACAACTTTTATTTTTGGCGATATAAACGACGATGGCTTCATTGATGCTGTTGCCAATGTTGCTATTTTTCAGTGCGATGGAGGAAATGCTCTTCGTAATGCCAATATTTTGCTTTTCTTTATCTCTGAAGGCAAAAAAGGTTACAGAACTATTGAAGATCCTGCTCAGATGACTGATGAAATAAGATCTGTAAAACAAATTGCGCCAAATGGTGAAGTTGTACTTGAAGTACTGGAGTACGGAGAGGAGGATCCGCAATGTTGTCCAAGTGTTCGCAAAAAAAGCTATTTTAAATACAGAAATGAAGTATTTGTAGGTACAGAATAGGGTATTATAAAAGATAAAAGATAAACCGCAGGACCACGAAGCGAACCGATCCCGTCCCAAAGACGAGAGAGCTCTATAAAGATAAAAATATAAAAGAAGTCAGTACCAGGAACTGGTCGAAGGAATGCGATCGGAAGGCTTTAGCCTCCGAAGAAGTGACTCAAGACTATTTTTGAACCAAAACTGCTTTTATGGGTTAAATTAAAAACTTAAAACTTTAACTGCTATATGAAAAAACAATTACTGCTCATTTTCTTACTGGTCTCTGCTTATCAAAGCTTTGCACAAACAACTGTTGCAGATTCTTTTTTGCACAACGGCATCATGCGTACCTACACTTATTATGTACCGGCCAATTATAACGGAACCAGGGCTTATCCACTGGTTTTTAATCTTCATGGCTATTCTTCAATAGGTTATGAACAGGCCTTTTATGGCGATTTTAAACCAATTGCAGATACTGCAGGATTTATTGTTGTACACCCCGATGGTACAATTCAACCTGCTACAACAGATACCAGGTTTTGGAATGTGGGCTTCTTCCCTTCGGCAATAGATGATGTTGATTTTGTGGAACAAATGATTGATTCGCTTTCTGCTTCATACTTTATCAATCCAAACAGAATTTACGCTACCGGCATGTCAAATGGAGGTTTTATGAGTTATGAATTGGCCTGTAAAAGCAACCGATTTGCAGCAATAGCCTCTGTAACAGGCAGTATGACCAATTCTTTTTTAGCCAACTGTAATCCAGCAAAACCAATTCCTGTAATGCAAATACATGGAACAGCAGACGCTACGGTACCCTATAATGGAAATACAAATTTTCAATCAGTTGATTCAGTTGTGAGTTATTGGGTAAATCACAATAACTGTCCTGCAACTCCGCTGTTCGACAGTATTCCCAATATTGTAACTATTGACAATGCAAGCGCTGAGCATTATGTTTGGGCTATCGGTGACAGCAATACAACTGTAGAACTTTATAAGGTTATCAATGGCGGTCATACTTGGCCAGGTGCCGGTTTCAACATTGGTGTTACCTGTCAGGATTTTAGTGCAAGCAAAGAAATTTGGCGTTTCTTCAGTCAATACGGTGAGGAATTACCACTATCTGAGATTAAAATCAAAGATTTGGCAAGCGGATTTAAATTATGGCCAAATCCAGCAAACGATAAAATTAACTTCAGCAAAGTTGATGAAGCTGATGGAATTATTAGGATTTTTGATTTTAGCGGAAAATTGCAAAATTCTATCATTTTTAATAGTCAGCAAATAGAAATTGCTACTTATGATCTGGCTCCGGGACTATATATTCTTGAATTTAATAATGCCAATGGCAGCAGAAGTATGAAATTTATAAAACAATAAGATTATTTATTGTTGCCAAAATCTTCAAAAACCCCTGATTTATTGTCTTTCAGGGGTTTTTTAGTTTCTCGAAGTAAGCAACATTTCTGTCATTTTAATGGAGAATTTTCTAATCTAAAATCTCCGTAAATTGATTCCGATTTAGAAACATTTTTCAAAAACATAACACATAAAATATTTTGTTATAATAATCTATAAGCCAGGCTTCGCTTCAGATTTACAATTGAATTTAGTTTAAATATTTTTACAAGCCGATTAACCGATACTTTGAAATTGTAATTCCAATAAATTACTTTTTAAATTCTTACAAACTGCCTGTTTCTCAATAGGTATCTGATGCCCTGAAGTTCAACTACATCGCCGTCCAATTTTTTGGAAAGGTCCAAAATGTCAGATAAAAGCGTATGTACAGATCCTCCTGTTCTGTGTGCAATTGTCAGGTACTGCTCATTGATATCTCTTTTGTTGACATAAAAGCGGTTCTGTTCTTCGGCGCCGCATAGTATGATCCTTACAGGAAGCTTGATTTTACATAGCAATTCCATATCCCGTACTCGGGAATGCGCATCAGCAATAAGGATAATCTCTTTTATACTGTCAAAACGGACAGCACCGAGCAGGGCTTCGATGTCATTTTCGGGTGGTTCTCCTCCGCCCATACGGGGAGCTGTGGCCTGTTGCATTTTGGAAATAATACTGTCCAAATTTTCCAATTTTCCCTCTGAAAAATAAAGTCCGCCTGTTTTACCAATCACTTTTTGATTGGTCAGTTTATCATCTCCATCATTAAAAAAAACATAGCGATTATAATTTCCTTTGCTAAGGTTAAGTGCATGCCAAACCAAAACTTCTACAATATACGGATCCATGCTCGAGGTGACATCAGTTACAATTGCTGCATCCTTCAGTCTGTTTTGTATTCGGTTCAGTGTAGCCAATACCGGACTGTTATGCTGTTCGAATACTTTTGGATTCTGTGCCAGGCTGTCGCGGAAAAATTCTGCTTTCTGTTCCAAATTACGTCTTATATAAAACGTTTTTCTATTTTTTAATGGAATAGGACTGTCTATACTCAATTCGCTATTGTTTTCTTCAACTATTTTCTGTTTTGCGGCCAAAGTGCTAATGGAATCTTTCAGTGCAGAAATTGATTCAAGTTCTTCGATTCGGATTTTCCATGCTTCGGAGCTTGGTGATTGGTAAAAAATGTCAAATTCAAAAATATGAAATCCCTCTCTGAGCTTAACTTCCATTTCATCGAAATGCGGATTGTAAAATGTACTGAACTGATAAACACGGTTGAGCGGCACCAAAACCTGTGCAATCCCATAATTATTTGTTGTACAGTTATAGATTTGCCCGGAAACTTTATCAGTCACCTGAAAACTTTCACCTTTCAGCGGTTTATTCTGAAAATCGACATAATGGAAATTCAGAAGTCCTTTATCTATACTTGGGAAAAGTGTGTAACCCGGTTTTCGTTCTAAAATAATTCTTTCCTCCCAAACATTGCTGTTATTCGGAATTTTGAATTTGTAATAATCTGTAGCACCTTGAAATGATATTGTAAAAGGTCCGCGGGATTCAGTGCTGAAGGAACTTCTGCCGTTTATGTCTGTGCTGATTTTCCAGATTTTGCCGTTTTGGTCTTTCAATTCTATTTTTTCTGTTCTGGCGACTCCTTTACCTGCCTTGTCTATGAGCTGAATGTTGAGGGTCAAATTCTTATTGCTGGTTGTATTTACTATTTTACCATCGTAGGGGATCGGAATTAAATGTTTCTGATAGCTGCCGTTACCAACTTCAATATCTCCAAAGTTTGGAAGATCTGAAAGGTGAAGAGTATAAATATTATTGATAGGTAATTGTGCAGATGCCTCACCTTTTAAATCAGTAATAAGCTCAAAAACTTTTGTGCTATTTTTAGAATTTACCTTTATTGCCATATTTGCCCAGGGCATATTATTGTCTGGACTGTAAAGCCTAAATGTGATAAGTGCTTCTTTGTCATTAGGTTCAAGCTGTGCTTTACAATAGATTGCACAGTTGAGGAGCAATAAAATTAAATATGAAATTTTTAACATACTAAAAGCTATGGCTTGATCGTTAAATATTGTGCTTCAAAATTGTATAGTAATTTTATAATCAGGCAGAAACATCAAAAATGTTAACTTTGTCCAAAAAAATAAGATTTCTCTTTGTGGATTTCACAAAAACTAATATTATTGAGTCGCCAAAGACAAAAATATGACTTAAAACTACTAATAAAAAACCTTTAGTTACTAATAAAAAAAATCAGCTAATCAATAAAAATTCACGCTCATTCAATGATTAAACTAATTTTAGCTATAGTATTTACAGGCGCTGCTTACCTTCAAATCTCTGCCCAAAATAATTCATTAGCAAGTTTAAAAAAGACAGCCTCAATAAATTGGGAAAATTTTGAATTGGAAACGAATAGTGCTGAAACTGATTGGACTTTCCACGCTGATTATGAAAATAAAGTTCTATATATAGATTTTGAAAGCCTTGGCGGTAAAATGAGCAGACTTTACCTTAAAAATGCTGATGAAGAAGTTATTATTTTGGATGATCATCTGCATGACCTCCCACCCAATACCATTTATGAATTAAGCCTCTCGAAATTGGAGAAAGGTACTTATTCTGTAGAATTACATACCTACAAAACAGTCATAAAAGAAGAAATAATCATTCAGTAATTTTTTCATCTGCACTGATTTTTCACTTAAATGAAAAGTCATAAATTTTACCCTTCAAAACCATTTCAAATGTGAAAAGTAGGGTGGAGCGATCCTCAAACAGGTCTAAAACAGCTGAATATTGTAAAGCGCCCAAGCAACTGAAACGGTATTTTGTAAAACTTATTGGGTGTTAGAACGATTTTATTTTAACATTTTAATATTTTCAGTAAAAAATTGCTGCTCAATGATTTCCGGTTATTGAGATCTTAAAAAGCTTTTTGCTGTTATTTGGATCAATTTTTACATCAGCGGCTGAAGTGGTTAATATTGCTGAAATACAGCTCAGAATCTGTATCAATTTTCTATTTCATTTTTACTTCAGAATGATCAAAATTTCTATTCAGCGCCAATTTTAATCCCATATTTTCCCAATAGACCCGGCAGGCCTGCTATGCTGAATTTTGCACCTTTTATGCGGTTTTTTTCCGGATCAATACAGTAATTCACTGCTGTTCTGAAATCGGCCTTTTCAAGATTTGTATTATCAAACACCGCACGTTGCAATACGCAGTTGTCAAAAACTGCTCCGCTCAGGTCACAAGCTGTAAAATCAGCTTCCTGAAGTTCAGAATTCTTAAAAACTGTTTTTTTGATTTTGCAGCTGCTGAAATTGCTGAAATTCAATTGGCAGCGCTCAAACTTAAAAGAAAGACCAATGTCGTTGCACTGGTCGAATTGAAGTCCCAACAATTTGCAGTCCAGAAATGTGCAGTCGCGAAAAGCAGTCCTGCGGAGCTTGGCCATACTGAGGTTGCAATCCTCGAATCGGCAGTCGGTAAAAATACGCTCATTGAAAATTGCATCTGAAAAATCGCAGTGCTTAAAACAGCAATTATCATACTCGCCCGTCTCCAAAGGTTGTTCACGGGCAATTATTCTTTCGAAATTTTTATCCTCAGCTATTATTTTTGCCATTTTGTGTTGATAAGTTTGGAATTGAATACAATAATAGATAATCCTTCGGATATTTGCAAAAGATGCCTGATATCAGCAACTGCCTTTCCAAATAAATAGATTTAGTTGCAAATGTCCAATTTTATGTACGTAAAAGTGTAGGATTATAACATTTTTACGTTCGTAAAAATGTATAAAGTAAGGCCTGGTGCAAATGACAGTAGCCATTGCAGTGCTTTGTATCGTTTTTACATCTTTTGTCCTCTTCTGTTTTGCCGTGACATTACTTGGCAATGCTCATCGCCAATTTCAAAAGAAAAATGCGAAACAAAATAAATTAGCAGCTATTTGCCAAAGATAATTTTTCAGTTGATCTATAATTCTAATATAAATCATTATTGAAATTCATATTTTTTGCAGACATTTGAGCCACTTTTCATAAAAATCTCATTTTAAGAATATAAAGGCATAGATCATGAACTTACAAAATGTAGAATCACAATTTGAGGAGCATCTAAGTGCTTGGCGCGAAGATGAAAAAACTGCCCTTGAACTTCAAAAGCTAGTGGGAGAGCTTCGTTTCGACCGCTCCATAGAAATTATTATTTTCCGTCGCGATATTCACGATAGCCGTCCGAGCGAAGTGTTAAATGATCACCTCTTTGCGACAAACTACGTAAATAAACCAATTTCAGTACAGATGAGTCTTGCCATCACACAGGCAATTTCGAGACTTGATATTGCTCCGGCACGTATAGATATTGGTTCACTTGCTACCAAATGGCTGAATGATGACAATCGTCAGACCATTGATGATTTTGTTGCTAATGAATTGAAAGATTTTATCGGTGCTGAAGCAAAAGCTGCCAAAGTAATCACGCCAAAAGATGTAGTTATTTACGGTTTTGGCCGTATTGGCCGCCTTGCAGTCCGTATTTTGACAGAACTCATGGGCCGTGGAGAACAGCTTCGCCTCCGTGCCATCGTTATTCGTCCACGCAAAGCCGGTGAAGATCATGAAGAAGAACTTACCAAACGTGCTTCTCTTCTCCGCAAAGACTCTATTCACGGAAAACTTCGCGGCATTGTCGAAATTGTTCCTGAAGATAATCAACTCATCATCAACAGCTGCCGTGTTCAAATGATTTTTGCCGAGCAGCCCGAAGATATTGACTATACCGAATACGGCATTCACAATGCTTTGCTAATCGACAGTTCCGGTGTTTGGACCGATCGTACCGGTCTCAGCCGTCACCTTCGTCCGGGTATCGACAAAGTATTGTTCACTGCTCCCGGTAAAGATATTCGCAACATCGTTTACGGTGTAAACCACGAAGATCTGAAATTGAACGTTGAAGCTGACCGTATTTTCTGTGCGGCTTCCTGTACCACCAATGCCATCGCTCCGGTACTGAAAGTGCTGAATGACAAATTGGGCATCGTTCAGGGACACATGGAAACCGTGCACGCCTATACCAGTTCCCAAAATCTGCTCGATAACTACCACAAAAAAGAGCGTCGCGGTCGCGGTGCTGCCACCAATATGGTTATTACCTCCTCAGGTGCAAGTTCTGCCCTGAATGAAGTATTGCCGGAACTTGCCGGAAAAATTACCGGTTCTTCTATCCGTGTGCCTATTCCTGACGGATCATTGGCCATTATGACCCTGCAGCTCAATCGCGCCACCACCTTGGAAGAGGTGAATGAAACATTGCGTAATGCAGCACTTTACGGAGATTTGTTCGAACAGATCATGTATTCTTCTTCCAAAGAGTTTGTTTCTTCAGATGTGATCGGTGCTTTGGCCTGCTCTGTTTACGATGCACCTGCCACCAAAATTTCTAAAGACGGTAAACAGATTACAGTTTATATTTGGTACGATAATGAGTATGGTTATACCCGTCAGGTAATCCGCCTGGCAAAGTATGCAGCAGAAGTAAGACGATATATGTATTATTAATAGAGATTTTAGCAATCATAACTCAGAGGAAGTCAAATAAATTGGCTTCCTCTTTTTTTAAACTAATGAGACCGTCCTTACTTTTTGGACGGCCTCTGTTTATATCAAATCTCAGGCACTTTTGGACTGACCTTTTTTATTTTTTGCCAACCAAAAGATCTGTCAGTTTTTAAATCTTCTTGTGCAGATATTTTAAAGTGGTTTTTTAATTCAATCCTAGTAGAACCAAATTGCAATAGAAACTACCAATTACAATAATACTTCCCAAGTACTTAATAAAACCCCAATCCCCATTTTAAACAGCTGTTCGATTACTCGGCGCCTCTTTTTTATAAAAATTGAACCTTCTGAATAATCATTTCTTAAAAAATTACTATCATTACAAAAGTTTTGATTAGTCATTTCAATAATCCCTGCACCATTCGAATCCTATGTTGACAAATAACGAAAACGTAAAAAAGAGCGTTGTAAAACTTCCCTGCCCCACTTGCGGAAGCCAATTGGTTTATTCTGCAGAAAAAGAGCTGATAGCTTGCGATCATTGCGGTTTTTCCCGTGATTTTGACAAATCTAGTGACCTTGTTAAAGAACAGTCCCTGGCATTGTCCGATAGTGTAAAGGAGAAATATGTGCCAAAAGAAACTGGTAAAAAAGTTATAGACTGTAGGGGCTGCGGTTCTCAGTTGATGATTGATGAGTCGGAGG
>CAINVS010000433.1 GCA_903854205.1 uncultured Bacteroidota bacterium
ACTAATGGTACTTCATTTCTGTTTTCAGAAATGTCCCGTATTTTTTTCAGCTCGGAATCAGCGCTGTATAAATATGCTCTATTTGCCATGTATTGAAAAATTAAAAAGATGAACCGAAGGACCACGAAGGAGTGAAAGTGAAAAGATGTACAACTTTCTGTTCAATTTACAGAATATTCTACTTTCTGGTTTCCCGGTCACCGGCACGCTGATATTTAAATTATTTTAGCATCACCAATATGTTTTCCAAAGAAAATTTCTCTGGAAACGGCAATGTATTTATCCTCCCCACCGATAACTTCCTGTTCAACTTCGGCGCTGATACGTTTGCTGAAAGGAGCGTCCAGTCCGCTTTCGCGGCAGACTGCCTTTACATGCTCTATGTCGTCGGCAATAGCTACAAGCATACTGATCTGTTCAAAAGGTTTTCTCCTGAAATCGCCGCTAAGACCACTTGCTTCAATTATTTTACCGCGATTTGCCCAAAGGTCGCAATATTCTGCAGCGTCGGGATAAAACTGAATCTCATCTATACAAATCACATCAAAATTATTGACATACTGATCCAAATCGGCCAGACGTAAACAGGCTACCGCCCTGTAACTGAGCTTATCATGTGTCACAATCATTGCCTCATTGCTTTCATAGCGGTCATCTTTAGCGTATTTGATGAGCAGGCAATTTTTTCCGGCAATTTTATATCTGCGGTAGCGGCTAAGCAAAAGTGTGCTTTTACCTGAGAACATTGGCCCTATGATGAGGTTAAGTTTACCTTGCATGCGTATTTTTTTTACAAATTTTCAAAAACAAATTACTCAATTTTACTTAAGGTTAAAGTTTTTCCTGATCTGATTTACCGTTTTTCTTCAACTCGATAAACATCTGAGAAGTTTTTGCGCCAAAAGCGCCACGTATAAAATCGAAACCGGCAAAGAAAATATGCAGCAGCGGTATAAGCGGATGGTACATTACCGGTCTTTCCTTTGTAATCTTGATCCAACCGGCTTTCTGCATTCTGATGAGTACACTCCAGGCCCAAAAAGGAGCACCCTGCGTATATTTTATTTTTGAAACCTCAAGTCCTGTATTGTCAACGGTTAAACGGAAACTTTTTTGGGAAAAGAGAATCCAATGTCTGGGACAATGCAGACCGCCCCAATAACTGTTTTTAAAAAATCTGGCATCCAAACTTTCTGTATTCGGCGTTTTAATGAGCACAATACCGCCCTTATTCATCATTTTTTCAATTTGCAGCAAAGTGCCTCTCGGGTCGCTGATATGTTCAATCAGATTCAGCATTAGTACCAAATCGAATTTTGTTTCACTTTCAAAATGTTCTATGGGCCCGTGGAAAAACAGATGTCCGTTACTTTCTGCAATCTGCTTTGCATTTTCATCAATATCAACAACCTGCGTTATATTCACATTAGAATAAATGCTTTTGATAATATCAAGAAGCCAACCGGAACCGCCGCCGATATCCAAAATGTTGATGGGTTTTTTGTCAAATTCGGCCAAAACCTTTTTAAACACTCTTTTATCTAAATATTCTTTTACTCTAAGTGCCAGATTTTTTTTCTGAACCTTAAAAGAATAATAATTGGAAGGATAAATCTCAGAAAGTTTAGCAATCGGAAATTTATCTATAAAAATAGATGCGCAGGAATTGCAGTTGTGATAAGTATAAACCTCATCCGAGGTCAGATATTCCAAATCTTTGGTATGAGCATAAACAGTTGTATCTCTGCTTTCGCAGACCGGGCACTGTTTTTTGATTTTATCGGACATATGCTATTTAATCAATTTTAAGAAGGTTTTTCCATAAGTGGTTTTCGATGCATTCAAAATAGAACCGCAGCGCTCTGTTTTTTCCAAAAATAGTTCCACGTCTTTCAGCTTTGTATAGGAAATTTCCGGATCCCAATGATGAATCAGGTGTCGGTCGAAGCCGGCTCCACCCATAAAAAAGGAAAAAATATTGCTCTTGAACATACGGCTGTTTTTGCCGTGATTGACATCGTAAAAGTTTATATCACTGTTGTAATCTTCGCCCCGATGTTCCAATAATTGCCTGATCGTAGCGAAAAATGGATAAAATACAATAACTGTGGCAACCCAAGTTGCAGCTGTCAGGAAATAGCCAAAAAAGGCCAAGGTGGCCAGAAAAATAAAATTGAGCATTCCTCCAGCAATAAGTGCTGTTTTTTGCTGTGAAAGTGATTTTTCGTTTTGACCGTTTTGTAGTTTATTTCTGCTGCGCAGCACATTCAACAAATGTATGCCGGTAAACATTTTGATGACAAATAGGGGAGTGAGCCTGCTGAAATAACTGTGCTCTGTATCATCCGTCTGACCCAAACGCTGATGGTGTTTAGAATGTGTGAGCCTGTAGGCTTTGATATTGACGCCCAAAATAAGACAGAGGAAGATATTGGCAAGGCGGTCATTGGTCTTTTTATTTGGATGTATATTATAATGTGCTGCTTCATGTACAAAAAGCTGAATAAAAGCAAGCCAAAATGCCGTGATGAAAGCAAAAATAACCACGCCGACCAGCGTAAACCAAGTAATTCCGTAGGCCCTTTCCAAAAAGAAAAAGGTTGTAAGCGTTGCAATCATGAGTATATAGCCCAAGCTGATGTCGCGCCACACAAGCCCAAAATTTGGCTTCAGGGTTTTTCTGAAGTCGGAATAATTATTGCCATTGTTGTCTACCACTTCATTGAAAGTGATGCCTTCCAAATTTGTCATATTTATTAGCTGTTTTGTTAACGCAAAAGTACAAATATTTTTAAAAAAATAGCCAAAAATTGATGCATAGGGTATGTTCATTAAATAATCTTGAATGTTTAGTAAACTAAATAGACCAAAATATTGATGAACAATTATTGACAGATAAATCTGTTCGGCACTTTGTGCCATAACCCCTCAGCGGTAATTCAATTTTTTTTGATGCTTATATTTTTAATGTTGAAAAGTTGTTAAAGTCAAAACTCAAAGGGTTTCATAATTGTTTTAAGACCTGTTGACAATATGAAAATGTTTTTTGTATTTATGTGCAATATATTATGAAAAAAGTAAAAAGGGCAATACTTTGGTTTAAAACCGATCTCAGGTTACACGATAATGAGGCTTTAATTGAGGCAATAAAAGTTGCCGAAGAAATATACCCTGTATTCGTTTTTGATGAACGGATTTTCAATAGTTTCAGTGATCATGGTTTTAGGAAAACTGCTTCATTTAGAGCTCAATTTATTATTGAATCTGTTGAAGATCTTCGTAATAATCTGAAAAATAAGGGTATTGATATAATTGTTAGAATTGGCAAACCTGAAGAAGTGCTGCTTGAATTGGCAAAGGAGCTAAAAACTTCTTGGGTTTTTGGTCTAATGGAGCGCCTTCCTGAAGAGGAAAAAGTACAAAATGTTTTGGAGAAAAATTTATGGGCAATTGGTCAGGAATTACGCCTGTTCAGAGGTAAGATGCTTTATTATACACAGGATTTGCCTTTTCCTATAGCACATACTCCTGACACTTTTACATCCTTCAGAAAAGAAGTTGAGAAAGTTACCCGGATTAGAGAACCCTATCCAACACCCGAAAATTTTTGTACTTGGACAGTAGAAACGGATTGTGGCGTTATTCCTACGCTAAAAGAATTGAATTACGATCAGACTGAATTTGAAAGCAGAGCTGTCATGAGATTCAAAGGAGGTGAGTCGCAAGCATTGAAAAGATTGCAGCACTATTTTTGGGATTGCAAGTTGATAAATAATTACGAAGAAACCAGAAATGGATTGGTTGGTGCAGATTATTCAACCAAGTTTTCTCCATGGCTGGCTCAAGGCTGTTTATCCCCAAAACTTATTTTTTCAGAGTTATTGAAATATGAAAAAGCATATGGTGCCAATAAATCGACATATTGGTTATATTTTGAATTGCTTTGGAGGGATTACTTTAGATTGATGGGAAAAAAATTTGGAGCTAAGATCTTTAACCGCAATGGTCTTTTTGGGAAAAGTACAAAAAATCACTCAGAGGATGAAAAAAAGTTTAAAAGCTGGTTGGATGGAACAACCGGGCAGCCATTTATAGATGCCAATATGATTGAATTAAAACTAAGTGGTTTTATGTCAAATCGTGGTAGACAAAATGTCGCTTCCTACTTAGTTAACGACCTGAAATTAAACTGGCAGCTTGGGGCAGAATATTTTGAGTCACAACTTATCGATTATGATCCGACCAGTAATTGGGTAAATTGGCTATATATAGCGGGTCTGGGCAATGACCCTCGTGAAGACCGTTATTTTAATCCTATTACTCAGAGTAGAAGATACGACCCAAATTGTGAATATATTAAGCTTTGGTTACCACAACTTTCAAATCTTTTATCCGATGAAATACATGAGCTGAATAATAGTCAATAGATCTAACTTTATTCTTCGATTCTGGCAAAATAGGTGTAGGTGGTCCATTTTTCGGGTATAGTAGATTTATACACATCGAAGCTGATGGTAATGTACTGATCATCGGGGATCAGACTTATTTCGCCATGTATTTTGGAATCGGCTTCGCCAATAGCACTACCTCTAAATTTATAACCTTTTATTTCCTGTTCATATACTGTAAATTCTAAAGACTCCATTTTATCGGCAATTTTTTCAGAAACATACACCGAAATAGCGGGTAAATCGCCATGCATAAGTCTTATGGATATTTTAGAGGCAGAGAGCTGTAATATTTCCAATCCGACCCCGGGTAAAAATTCAGTATCATGCGGAATAAAAAGTCCGTCACCGCTTAGAGTAATACCTTCATTTTCTGTGTTTTGATCATAATGGCTGATCTCCAAATCGCCGGTGTAAATACCTATTGCCTTTTTGGAATTATCTATGGTCAGTGATTTTTCAATTCGCACTTTATTTTTGGCAGACAGCAAATAATCGACCCCTTCCAAAAAGAGCCATAAAGGCGCTTTATGGTGGTAAAGGTCGGGCATTTCCTTGTAAATATTGAGAATTTGCATGCTGTCCAACTGTTTGCGGGCATAGCGGATGCCGGCCAGTCGGTCATTTGCCTCTTTCATTCCCATAGTCATGAAAAAAGCATAATTTTTTTGTTTCATCAGGTCCAAAGAACCGTCGGGCGGGATATAACTGCAACGGCTGCCCATGACAACCGCGCCGGCAAATTTATCGGGATTTCTAAGGCTGAGCGCCCAACTCAAATCTCCGCCAAGTGATACCCCTGCCAGATAAACTCTGCTGAGGTCGAGATTGTAAGCCTGCGAAAATTTGTCCAAATCCTTCAACACTCTTTCTTCATAACGAATAAAGCATTGCTCAAAACCTTTCCAGGAATGATCCCGGCGGCTGCCTTTGCCTTTGGGCAAAATTACCACAAAATTGCTTGGGTTTTCAGGATGCCCGCTATTGAAAACTGTGAGAATATCTGCCAGTTTACCCGAAAATGTTTCAGATTCCGAGCCGGCTTCAGCAGCATAGGCATTGAACATATATTCTGCATCACCTCCAGTGAAAGGTAACATCACAACAACCGGGTAGGAGATAGAAGGGTCATAATCCGGAGGAAGTACCAAAATACTCTCATGTGTAATGCGTGTAGTGTATTGAGCACAAACATGAAGTGGTACAAGGATTATTGATAATAGTATAGTCAGTAGGAATTTATTCATTGCAATAGGATTAGTCTACTGCAAAGATAAAAAAAGCCCTTGAAAAAATCCAAGGGCGATATCATTACAAATGCTTTTTATGTTTACTTCCTTTTGGCCATCCAAAAAGTGTTGCAGTCAGTATCGGTACAAAAAATACGAGCATAGTGCCTATTGAAACCCAAAGGTCTGTATGTTCACTCTCCAGGAAACGGGCCAATTCATGAGTTGCCTTATAAAAATGGGTGTAAAGCGCAAGAGTCAGTTTGAAACCCAAAATACCGATTACAATAAAGGCTGCCTTTTCCAAAAAAGGATAACGCTGCATGAGGTTTACAAAACTTTGCGCTACAAAACGCATCGCAAGAATTCCGATAAATACGCCGGTACAGATCAGAAACATGTTCTTTGTCAACGCTGCAGCAGCAAAAACATTATCAATGGAAAATGCAAGGTCCATGACTTCCACCATAGCAATTGTCGCCCAAAACGGGCCTAATAATCCGATGGAGTATTTGTAGATAAAACTCTCTTTTTTATTAATAAGGTCATCTTTCTCAGATGGTGTAGATTCTTTGTAAAAATAACTGGCGCAAAGATACAAAAGATAGACACCGCCAATGACTTTTAACCACCAAAACTTAAGAAGAATGCTGGCAAAAACTAAGGCAAGTCCACGGAAAAGATAGGCACCGACTATACCCCATTTTAGGGCCTTTGGTCTTTGATGCTCCGGCAAATCCATGACCATTGTAGCCAAAACGGCTGCATTGTCTACAGATAAAAGGCTTTCAATCAGGATCAGGTTTAAAATGATAAAACCGGCAGCGGGCAGGTCATCACCCAATAGATAATATATAAATTCCATTATGCTTAGAGTTTGTTAAAACTTATTTTCGAAGCGCAAAGTTAGCCTATATTTTTACCAAATTAAGTTTTCTTTGGGCAGTTTTTGCAGCGTTTCCCCTTTTTATATTTTTTACAACATTTCTTCTTATCTTTAGACTCAAGGACAGGAAGCGGAAATAGCATTTCAAACCCATGTGTGAGCGTATCACTGTTAACGATATGATTTTGCATTTATTTTTAATTTTATTGAATGCAAATATAGTGAATTATTTAGAATGATTACAAATAAGACTTGATCATTTTTTTTCGGATAGTCTGTAAGACTATCCGCATGTAATAGTATAATGCTAAATCGGATTGGTTCACTTGACAATCTATTCCAATGAGCTTATATTTGCACTGTTTGCCGCGGACTAAGAATAAAATCCCTTATCAGACTTTAGAAATTGTAAATATATGAAACAGCTGACAGCCCTCTCTATCTTGAAAGCAGGAAAAAACGTTTTTTTAACCGGATCTGCAGGAGCTGGTAAAACTTATACCCTCAATCAGTATATCAGGTATTTGAAAGACAGGAAAATTCCAGTTGCTGTTACAGCCTCAACCGGCATTGCTGCTACCCACTTGAATGGGATCACCATTCATGCCTGGGCTGGATTCGGTGTCCGCAAAAGTATGGATAAGAAAGATCTTGAGGCCTTAAAAGATAAGAAACATATTCGCGAGCATTTAGAGAATTCAAAAGTCCTTGTCATTGATGAAATATCGATGATGCACCGCTATCAGCTCGATATGGTGAATCAGGTGCTTAAATATTTTAAGCAAAATGATTTGCCTTTCGGCGGAATTCAGGTGATTTTTTGCGGCGATTTCTTTCAGTTGCCCCCTGTCGGCGATCAGGCGGAGAGCAATCGCGATAAATTTGCTTTTATGTCAAAAGCATGGCTTGAAGCTGCTCCGGTGATCTGTTATATCAGTGAGCAGCATCGTCAGAAAGACAACAGTCTGGATATGATTTTGAATGAAATCAGGAAAGGTGAGGTTTCCAATCATGCATTGTCACTGTTGAAAAAAGCTTCGGAAACTCGTTTGGAAAAAGCCCCAAAACTCTATACCCATAATTACGATGTAGAGAGTATCAACCGTGCCGAAATGTCCAAATTGAAAAGTCAGCCCCGCTATTTCGACGCAGAAACCAAAGGTAATGCAAAACTGCTGGAAATGCTGAAATCCAATGTCCGTACCGATGCGAGACTGGAATTGCGATTGGGCGCCAAAGTTATGTTCATTAAAAATAATTTTGAAAAAGGCTATATTAACGGTTCTTTGGGAGAAGTGGTTGATTTTACTAATGAAGGTATGCCTGTGGTCGATCTTTCTGACGGAAAAAGAATCTATTGTGAAAAAGAAAAATGGGCAATTGAGGATGAAGTCGGTAAAGCCTTGGCCTCTTTTGAACAGTTTCCGCTGCGTGCCGCCTGGGCAATTACAGTCCATAAAAGTCAGGGTATGACGCTTGATTCAGCCGAAATAGATCTGAGAAATACCTTCGAGAAAGGGCAGGGTTATGTGGCAATTTCCAGGGTAAAGAGTCTGGAAGGCCTTTGTCTGATAGGTTTTAACAATACAGCCTTGGAGCTCGATACTTTGGCTATGAAGGCAGATAAACGTTTCAGGGAGCTGGCCGCCGAGGCGGAAGCTGGTTTTGATGCTGCAGTATTGGAAAAGGAAGCTACAGCCTTTGTGCGTAACTGCGGCGGACTGCTCGATGAAAAAGAGATTGATAAGCAGCGCAAAAAAATTAATGCCGGTGTTAAAAAAGAACCTAAAAAATCAACCTACCTGCTGACAAAGGAACTCATTGATCAGGGGATGAATCTGGAAGAAATTGCAGAAGAAAGAGAATTGTCTATAACAACTATCATTGGACATTTAGATAAGATAAAAGATCAATATCCTGATACGGATATTCATAAATTCCGACCCAAAGGCAGTCTGATTAAAAAAGTTGAAAAAGCTTTACATGATCTCATTTTGAACAATGTTGAGGGTGCTATCGGTGAAGATGGCAAACCAAGTATGAAAATGATTCACGATGCCTTGCAGGGTAAGGTTGATTGGGCTGATCTGAGACTTGCTATGATATTTGTGGTCTGATGATATTTGAGATTATTCTATCCAAAAGCATATCTTTGTTATAACAGCTGTTTGTTTTAACAAAACATTAAAATCCAACAGCCATAAATTTTGGCCGCTTAGTTTTTATTCTGCATCTTTGAAAAAGACAACTTGATTTATTTTCAAAATTACCAATTCATGAAAATTAACCGCTTTTTACTCATCCTGTCACTATTTATTAATGTCAGCATTATGTATGCCCAAGGCTATGAAAAAGAATGGAAAACTATCGACTCTTTAACCAACAAAGGTTTGCCCGAATCGGCTTTAAAGGAGACAGAAGCACTGATGGCGAAAATCCGTGCAGATAAAAACAATAAAAATCAAACGGCACTTTTTGTGAAGGTTTTGATCTTTTTCAACAAGTTCCAAGCCCAATTGGAAGAAGATGGATTGGTGAATGCCATTGTCCGTTTTCAGGTTGAAATGGAGAAAGCCTCGGGTCCCACCAAAGCTGTTATGCAGTCGATGCTTGCTGAGATGTACACACAGTATCTCTACAATAATTCCTATAAATTCAGCGACAGAACCGCTGTTACAGATCAAAAATCGGATGATATTACTACCTGGGATATCCCAAAATTGACAGATAAGGTCTTTGAATTATACAGCGCTTCTGTTCAGGATAAAAGCATTAAAAATGTAAAACTCACTGATTATAAAGATTTATTAAGCTCAGATTTTGACGAAGAACTGCAGCCAACCCTTTATGATTTTCTTATCAACAGGGCAATTGCATTTTATTCCAATGAAAGCAGTTATCTCACTAAACCTGCATACCGCTTTTATATTGACGAACCCAAAGCTTTGGGCGATTTGAACGGTTTTGTAAACCAAAAATTTGAAGCAAGGGACAGTCTTTCCAATAAATTTCGCTGCCTGCTCATGTATCAGGAGCTTTTGCGCTTTCATCAAAATGATGCAGATCCTTCAGCCCTAATCAATGCTGAGATTCGTCGCCTTTCCTGGGTGTACGGACAGTCGATTATTGGGGATAAAGATGCGCTCTATCTGCAATCTTTAAAAAATATTGCGGCAAAATACACAGGTAATCCGGCCTCAGCAGAAGCTTTATACTCTATTGCCACTTGGCATGAGGGACAGGGAAATCAATACAAACCTTCTCCGGAACAGACCTTTCGTTGGGAATTAAAAATAGCAAAAGAACTTGCTGTCGAAATAATTAAAAAATTCCCCGGCAGTTATGGCGCCCAAAGTGCTGAAGCCCTAATTTCAAGAATTGAATTGAAAAACTTTACCTTTTCTGCAGAATGGGTAGTAGCTGCAGGTAAACCAAGTTTGGCTAACCTCAGCCATAGAAATATCAGCAAAGTTTATCTGAAACTCATTCAGTTAACAGATCGAGAGCTCAGAGAGATAGCTGAAATTTCTTATGATCAGCCAAAATTAGTAAAATTCCTCAATGATCTTAAGGTCAAAGAAACATGGAATTATACATTGATCAATGAAGGTGATTATCAGACACACAGTACCGATATTCGCATTCCGGCAACAACAAACGGTTCTTGGATAGTTGTAGGTTCTGAAAATGAGAACTTTCAATATTCCAAAAACGGACTTTCCTACATTATTTTCAATGTGTCAAATCTGACTTATTCACAGCGTCAAAAAGATGGTATTTATGAATTTATAGTGACTGACCGCAATAGCGGACAACCTTTGAAAGCTGCTAAAGCAGAATTTTATCTCAATAAATACAATTCCTTACTCCGCCGTAATGAATACAGAAAAATAGGAGAGGGATTTACAGACGAAAATGGTCTTGTCAGCACAGCTTCAGTCGCAAGTGCCGATTATTACAGTTTTTTTGTAAAATTCAGTTATGATAATGACGTTTTGTTCCTGAACAATGGCTTTTATAATTATAAGGCCAATAAATTGGAATATGTAAGAACAACCGTGCACTTTTTTACCGATAGAGCAATTTATCGCCCCGGACAAACTATTTATTTTAAAGGTATTGCCATCCAAAATAAAAATAACAAAGAACATAAAATTGTACCGGGATACAAGGCTGATGTAATTTTCTACGATGCCAATTATCAGGAAGTGGCAAGAAAATCTGTTGTCGCCAATGAGTTCGGCTCATTTCAGGGAACTTTTACAGCGCCATCCGGTGGTATGTTGGGCATCATGAGTCTGAAAGACATTAATGGTAACGGCTCTCACACTTTTAGAGTGGAGGAATACAAAAGACCTAAGTTTGAAGTGACTTTCAAGCCTATGAAGGAGTCTTACCGACTGAATGACAAAGTAACAGTAAAAGGTGAGGCAAAGGCCTATGCCGGCAGTAATATTGACGGTGCAAAGGTGCAGTTCCGCGTAGTCCGCAATGTTGAATTCCCTTATTGGCGCTGGTGGTATTGGGGCTGGAACCCTTGGCAACGTTCTGAACAGGAAATTGCCTTTGGAGAAATAAAAACCAACGAAAAAGGGGAGTATGCTATAGAATTTACAGCAATTCCCGATAAGTCAATTCCTGTTGCACAAAAACCGCAGTTCAGCTACACTATTTATGCAGATGTGACTGATATTACCGGGGAAACGCATAGCACTCAAACCTATGTTTACGTAGGAACGGTTGCGTTGAGTGCCAATATAGAAGTAAGTGAAAATTTGAACAGAGAAAAAGCTGATTATCTTGAAATTATAACTCAGAATCTCAATGGAGAATTTGAGGCTGCCAAGGGTACTGTGAAAGTTGAACTCTTGGAAACACCTGACAGAATCTTCAATAACAGATTGACTGATGTGGGCGATTATCAGCTCATTTCTGAGTCAGATTTCAGAAGAGATTTTCCTCATTTTTCTTACAAAAATGAAGATCAGTCTTATAATTGGAAGGCCTTAAAAACAGTATTACAGGTAAATTTTGATACAAAGACGAATAAAAAACTGGGACTCAAGGAAGTTAGAAATTGGGCACAGGGTACTTATAAACTCACGATGAATACGCAGGACCGCTTTGGCGAAAAAGTGGAAGTAATTCGCTATTTTACCTTGTATTCCGAAAAAGAAAGCACTGTTCCAACTAATGAAGCGCTGTTTATTGCAGAAACTAATCTGAAGGCTGAGCCCGGAGAAAAAGTCAGTATTGATTTCGGCAGCTTTGATAAGAACGCGTTTATTTATTTTGAACTGGAACATGAACAAAAAATTGTCCGAAGCGAATGGATTCAGCCGCAGGGCCGCAGAAAAATTGAACTGACAATTGAAGAAAAACATAGAGGCGGATTGCATTATCATCTAAGTTCGGTGTTGAACAACAGAGTGTACAATACACAGGGCAATGTGGATGTCCCTTGGACAAACAAACAATTGGAAATTGAATACAGTACTTTCCGCGATAAATTGTTGCCCGGACAGGAAGAAGAATGGAAAATCAAAATTTCAGGTCTTAATAAAGACAAAGTAGCAGCAGAAGTTCTGACCGGAATGTACGACGCCTCTTTGGATGCCTTTGCTTCTAATTACTGGAATTTGTCACTTTACGGGAACTCCTGGGCAGGGTTGGGCTGGGCCTCCAATAATTATCAGCGTTCTTCATCTAACCTGATCTCAGGATTGGAATGGAACAGAATTGTATATGGTCCAAGTCACAGTTTTGCCTCTCTCAATTGGTTTGGTTTTGTTTTTTACGATTGGGGATATTATTCTCATGATATTGATGGCACAGAAGCTTACCAACTTAAAGAATCACTATCTGTTGAAGATGCTGAACCATCACCTGTTCGTGCAGCAAGAGATGAGAATATAAAACTAATTGAAGTTGATAATATTACATCAGGTGTTTCAGCTCTAAAAGGTGATACATTAGAAAATGTCATAACAAAAGAATCAAAACCCGATGCCGGAGATATGGGAGATGTAAAAGTCCGCACTAATCTCAACGAAACTGTTTTCTTCTTTCCGCAGATGATGACAGATGAAAATGGTGATGTGATCATTAAATTTACCATGAACGAGGCCCTGACCCGTTGGAATTTTATGTGGTTGGCGCATACGAAGGATCTGAAAATTGGCAGCGGACAAAAATCTGTTGTTACTCAAAAGGACCTGATGGTCATGCCCAATGCACCGCGATTCTTCCGTCAGAATGATGAAATCTATTTCACTGCCAAGGTGAGCAACATGACAGAAAAAGAGATGAAAGGCGAAGCTGTCTTACAACTTTTTGATGCGATCAGCATGAAACCGATTGATGTTGAATTTGCCAACAGCTCAGCAAGAATGCCATTTACAGCTGCCGGCGGACAATCGGCCCCCCTGGTTTGGAAGCTGAAAGTACCCGATATGTGGACAAATGCTGTCACCTACAGAGTTGTGGCCAAGTCCGGTGCATTCTCGGATGGGGAAGAGAGCAGTTTGCCTGTCCTCAGCAACCGCATGCTGGTCACAGAAACAATGCCACTGCCTATCCGCGGCGGACAGACCAAAACCTTTGAATTCAAACGCATGGCGGAAGTGAGTAAATCGACTACGATGCGTCACCACAGGTATACACTTGAATTTACACCGAATCCGGCCTGGTATGCGGTTCAGGCCCTGCCTTACATCATGGAATATCCTTACGAATGTTCCGAGCAGCTGTTCTCCCGTTTTTATGCCAATAGTTTAGCGACGACAGTAGCCAATTCAAATCCGAAAATCAAAAAAGTTTTTGATTCCTGGAAAGAATTCCAACCCGATGCGCTGAAGTCAAATCTGAGCAAAAATCAGGAGTTGAAATATGCACTTTTGGAAGAAACCCCTTGGGTGATGGCCGCTCAGAGCGAGGAACAGCAAAAAAGAGATTTGGGTGTATTGTTCGACCTGAACCGTATGGCCAATGAAATGACTGCTGCCCGCGATAAATTGATTGATCGTCAGCTCGCAAGCGGTGGATTTGCCTGGTTCCCCGGCGGTAGCGACAGTTGGTATATCACGCAGTACATCGTAGAGGGAATGGGGCATTTGGATGAATTGGGTGTAAAATTGGTAAAAGCTGACAACAAGGTCAATACCATGATGGAACGCGCCGTCAAGTATATTGACGAGGAATTGGCAGAATCCTATCTGGAACTCTTGAAAAACGCCAAAGTGGCGCCGGAAGGAGAAAAAGCATATTTAGAAAAAGATCATTTGGGCTATATGGAGATTCATTATCTCTATGCCCGCAGTTTTTATCCCGAAATAAAAGTGAGCAACGCCAATACCAAAAAAGCCATTGAATATTACGAAGGACAGGCCAAGAAATATTGGTTGGGCAAATCCGACTACATGCAGGGCATGTTGGCACTTTCCCTGCACAGAAAGGGCATTGACAAAGAAACACCCATGAATATAGTGAAATCGCTGAAAGAGCGCGCATTGAAAAGTGAGGAAATGGGCATGTACTGGCAGTATCCGCATGGTTATTTCTGGTATGAAATGCCGATTGAGACACATTGTCTGCTCATTGAAGTGTTTGACGTTGTCGCCAAAGATGCCGCTGTTGTTGAAGAATTAAAAACATACCTGATCAAGTCCAAACAGACCACGCATTGGCAGACAACCAAGGCCACAGCTTCTGCCTGTTATGCCCTTCTGAAAACCGGAGATAACTGGCTGATGGAAGATCAGGAAGTGAAAATTACTTTGGGCACTCAGGTTTTGGATCAGTCAAAAATTGCCAAAGAGGCAGGTACCGGCTATTTCAAAACCTCCTTCGATGCTCCGCAGATCAAAAATGAGATGGCCACTGTGAAGGTGGAAAATCCCAATAAAAATGTGGCCTGGGGCGCTGTTTACTGGCAATATTTTGAGCAGCTGGATAAAATCACGCATTTTAAAGAAACGCCGCTGACGATTAACAAAAAACTGTTCAAAGAAGTCAAAACTGACCGTGGCCCTGTTTTACAGCCGATCACAACACAGACAAAACTGGTACCCGGCGATCTTGTAAAAGTACGCATTGAATTGAAAGTAGATCGCGATATGGAATATGTGCACATGAAAGATATGCGTGCATCGGGCTTTGAGCCTGTCAATGTCCTGAGTCAATATAAATATCAGGGCGGTCTGGGCTACTACGAAAGTACCCGCGATGCTGCGACCAACTTTTTCTTCAGCTACCTGAGCAAAGGCAATTATGTGTTTGAATATGGACTGCTTGTGAACCACAAAGGAGATTTCAGCAATGGCATCACGACAATTCAGTGTATGTACGCACCTGAGTTTACGAGCCACTCGGAAGGGGTGAGGGTGAAGGTGGAGTAGGTACTCATTTAATTGCGTCCGCAATGCGGACGCAATTGATTTGGACTGGGTATTAGTATGATAAGATATAGAGAGGGCTTCGGCCCTCTTTTTTGACTTGCTTTTTTTGAAAAAACAAAATGTCTGCTCGACTTGACTTTTTAGATATTTTAGGATATATTTGTTTTTGAGCAAGGTATTTACCTTGTAGTCTACACAAAAACGACCAAAATTTTAGAATTAAAAATAATTATCAAAATGAAAATATTCTTTTTATTGACCTCGTTTTTTGTACTTCCTTTTTGTTATTCATTTGTGAACGTTGTATAATAATACTAGCCATCTAAAATGAACATCACTGATAACAAACATAGAATTGAAAACGCAAAAAAAGCACTTCTAGGGGTGGCAATCGGAGACGCTTTTGGGGACAGTTTTTTTGGTGAAACAGAGAAAATGTTAGAATGTATATATTCGAGAAAAATACCTGAAACTAAATGGGAATTTACAGATGATACAGTAATGTCAATTGCTATTTTTGAAGAATTAGAAAAAAACGGTGATATTGATCAAGAAAGCTTAATAAAAAAGTTTTGTATTAACCATGAATTAGACCCTAATAGAGGTTATGGAGCAACTTTAAGAAGACTTTTAAGAGAAATACAGAATGGAGAAAATTGGCGTGAAGTATCAAAAAGTGCATTTGATGGACAAGGTTCAATGGGAAATGGTGCAGCGATGAGGGTTTGCCCAATAGGAGCTTTCTATTTTGATGATTTGCCAAAAGTGAAAGAGTTGGCTATAAAATCTGCGGAGATAACTCATTCTAATATTGAAGCAATTGCTGGAGCGATTGCAATTGCGGTTGGAACAGCATTGGCAACGCAGAAGAAATCAGTTGGAGCTATTATAAAACCTATAGAGTTTATTGACGAAATTCTTAAAGAATTACCAGATTGTGACACAAAATCTAAAATTTCTAAATCAAAAAGCGTATCTTATAGCTACCAGATTGAAACTGTAAAAAGTATTTTGGGTAATGGTACAAACATGACGGCACAAGATACTGTTCCATTTGCAATTTGGTGTGCAGCACATAATTTAGAAAATTTTGAGGAAGGACTTTGGAAATCAGTTTCTATATTAGGTGACAGAGATACCATTTGTGCTATGGTTGGTGGGATGTGTATTATGTCTTCAAGCCCATCAAATATTCCACAAACATGGACCATTTTGGTAGAACAAATAGATAATTGTATATTCCGAAACATTTATTAATATGGCTGAATTTATCGGAAAATATATAAATCCTTTCACCGATTATGGATTCAAGAAAATGTTTGGAGGACGAATTTAATAAGGAACTGCTTTTGGACGTTCTTTATGAATTGCTTAAAGAAGAGAGACAAATAAAGGATTTAAAGGATTTATCTTATTTAAAAACAGAGTATCTTGGTACTACTGAGGTAGATGAACTTGAAACGAGATTTGACAAGTGGCTTTACGTGATCAGGAATTTAAATAAACTTGATAGAATACCGGAAAAACTGAGAGAACGAATTTTTGACAGAGTATTTGCAACTGCCGAAATAGCCAGATTTACACAAGATCAGGTCCGTTCCTATGAAGACAGTTTAAAGTATTATAGGGATTTACGAAACTCATTGGAAACGGCCAAAGATGAAAAGGCAATCGAAATAGCAAGGAATTTAATGAATAGTGGCGTATCAATAGATATGATTGTAAAGTCAACCGGATTAACGAGAGATCAAATTGAAAAGCTAAAATAATTGAAGGTCTAATTATTTATTTCATTCTTCCCATCTGATATTATTTAAAAAAAGTACCTCTTATCACTTACTTTTGTGCATTAAACACAAAAGCTCTATGCTCAAACATATAATTCACAACCATCACAGCATAGCCTACCGAATCAGCGGAAAAGGCCCAAGTCTGTTATTTCTCCATGGATTTTGCGAAGACAGCAGCATGTGGGATGATTTCAGTATCGGATTTCAAGAATTCTATAGCGTATTGAGGCCCGATTTGCCCGGATTTGGCATATCGGAAAATAACTATTTCTACTAAAAAAATATTTTTGTTGCTCTTACTAAAATAGATAGAAATCAATTATAAGATTGAAATTGAATTATATGGAATATAATAAATCTCAAATATTAATATATCAAACGGAAAACGGAGAAACTAAATTGGATGTACGTTTTCAGGATGAAACAGTATGGCTTACCCAAAAGTTAATGGCTGATTTGTTTCAGACCACTTCACAAAATATAACCACACATCTTAAAAATATATTTGAAGAAGGTGAGTTGGACGAAGATTCAACTTGTAAGGATTTCTTACAAGTTCAAAAAGAAGGTTCACGAGAAGTTAAACGAACTCAAAAATTTTATAATCTTGATGCCATAATATCTGTAGGTTACAGAGTAAAATCGCATGTTGCAACTAAATTCAGAAAATGGGCTACCCAAAATATAAAAGAATATATAGTAAAAGGCTTTGTATTGGATGATGAGCGATTAAAAAATCCAGATTTACCTTTCGACTATTTCGAAGAACTTGAAAGGAGAATACAGGATATTCGCACATCTGAAAAGAGATTCTCGAAAAATAACTGATATTTATGCAACAAGTGTGGATTATGATCCTACATTGAATATCAGTATTGATTTTTTCAAAACCGTACAAAATAAATTACATTGGGCAATCACAGGACTTACTGCGGCTGAGATAGTTAACCTTAGAGCTGATAGTACAAAAGAAAATATGGGTTTAACTAATTGGAGAGGGGATAAAATAAGAAAAACAGATGTAATAATTGCCAAAAATTATTTGAAAGAGCATGAGTTATTAGCACTAAACAATTTAGTAGAACAATACTTGATTTTCGCACAAGGGCAAGCTCAGCGAAGAATTCCAATGTATATGAATAATTGGATTGAAAAATTAAATGGATTCTTAGCTTTAAATGATAGAGAGATTTTAGATAATGCTGGCTCAATTTCCCACGAGTTAGCAAAAGAAAATGCGGAAAGAGAATTTTACAAATTTAAAGATATTGAACAAGAAATAATATCAGATAGCGATTTTGAAAAATCTATAAAAAAGATTAAAAATAAATAAGTACTTGAGCAAAATTATTAATAGGTTTGGTGCTTCAAAAAAATCTGTTTTCCGACATTGTTACAAATTCTATTCACTGCAAAAAATAAATCGTCTGCACTACAATAATCTTTTGGCCTTAACCA
>CAINVS010000434.1 GCA_903854205.1 uncultured Bacteroidota bacterium
GAAATCATTAAAAACATAAACGGGTCTTGATGTTTTTTGGTCAGTTAAAAATTATTAAAATTGAAGCTTGACTTATTTAATATTGTTAATTTTGGCAGCTGAAATAGTTTTTAATAGAGCCGGAATGCCTTCAAATAAATAATTATGCACGAAATTAGTCCCGAAACGCTTGATCTCGATACACTCAATCGGGTGTTAAAAACCAAGGAACCAATAATACTGAGTGCCGATGCGAAAGCAAAAGTTGAACATTGTTACCGCTATCTGCAAAACAAAGTGGCTGCGTCCGAGCAATCTTTTTATGGAATCAATACAGGTTTTGGTTCACTTTGCGATGTGAAAATTGAAAAGGATGAACTGGAAACACTGCAGAGTAATCTCGTAAAATCTCATGCCTTTGGCATCGGGGATACAGTGCCGGCGGAGATTCTGCGGCTCATGTTATTTTTAAAAATACAAAATTTATCATTTGGCTATTCCGGAGTGAAAGTGGAAACACTCGAACGACTTATAGCCATGTATAATGCGGATATATTGCCGGTAATTTTTCAGTTGGGCTCTTTGGGCGCCTCTGGGGATTTGGCACCATTGGCACATCTCAGTCTGCCCCTTATCGGACTTGGAGAAGTGTGGGTAAACGGTATTCGCCGTCCTTCAGCTGAGGTATTGGCTGAGATGGGTTGGAAGCCGCTTCGCCTGGAAATGAAGGAAGGTCTTGCGCTGCTCAATGGAACTCAGTTTTCTTTATCTTATGGCATTTGGGCCTGGCTGCAGGGCGACCGCCTCTCAAAACTGGCAGATGTGATCGCTGCTATTTCGGCCGATGCCTTCGGTTGTGTCATGTCTCCTTTTGATGAGCGTCTACATCTTATACGTCCGCATGCGGGGCAGCTAAAAACTGCTGCGAATATCCGACATCTGCTTGCGGACAGCGAACTGGCAAAAATGCCAAAAACGGTTGTTCAGGATCCTTATTCCTTCCGCTGTGTGCCGCAGGTACATGGGGCTAGCAAAGACAGTATCAATTATGTACAGGGCGTATTGGAGACAGAAATGAACTCTGTCACCGATAATCCAAATATATTCCCCGACAGCGATGCTATCCTCTCCGGCGGAAATTTTCATGCGCAGGCGATTGCCTTGCCACTCGATTTTATGGCAATGGCACTTTCAGAATTGGGCAGTATTTCTGAACGCCGACTCTATCAGCTTATCAGCGGACAGCGCGGCTTACCGCCTTTCCTTACCCGCAACTCGGGACTGAATTCAGGCCTCATGATCGGTCAGTATACAGCGGCCTCCATTGTCAGCCAAAACAAACAGCTCTGCACGCCGGCTTCCGTAGATTCTATCGTTTCCTGCAACGGCCAGGAAGATCATGTGAGCATGGCTGCGAATGCAGGTACCAAGCTTTATAAAGTGGTAGAAAATTTGGAGCGACTGCTCGGTATTGAATTTATGGCAGCAGCTCAGGGGCTTTGGCTCAGGGGCGGCAAAAGCGGCAGCGGCATTGAAACTTTGCTGGAATCCTACCGCAAAATTGTTCCGCCTATTGAGGAGGACAGAATCTTCCATGAGGATTTGGTAAAGACAATTGAGTTTTTGAGGACTGCTGATATAGCGAAACTGCTGAAAAGGTAACTTTATAAATTGAAGATTTGTAAACGGACTGTATAATTAAAAAAAATTGAAAGTTTATAGGGATAAAAACTCATCTGCATTATTAGGTGTAACCACCAATGTTTTATGGATAGGGTAATTCTCCAAGAATGTACTTGGAAATTTTTTGTTGTATTTTTTACTGTTCCATTTGAATTCGAAAGCTGAAAAAGCAGCATCTATTTCTTCAATCCAATCAATTTCCTGTTGCTGATAGGTACGCCAAAAATAAGTTCTGCCATGCCATTTTCTGTAGTTTAGGGTTTTTATTCGCTCCGAAATCATATAGTTTTCCCATAATGCTCCCAGATCCTGACGTAATTCCAGGGTTTTGAAGTTGCCGATTATTGCGTTTCGGATACCATTGTCATAAAAATAAATTTTACGGGAAGTATTAATTTCATTGCGTATATTTCTTGATAATGGATTAACTCTAAAGATGACAATTGCTTTTTCCAGAAGTGAGATGTATTGCTCTATTGTGGCTCGATCAACTCCGACAGTTCGGGACAGTTCGTTATAATTTACTTCTGATCCCAACTGCAGTGCCAACGCCAATAACAGTTTGTCCAATACTTCCGGTTTTCTGATTCCCCGGTATTGCAAAAGATCTTTATATAAATAACTGCCGGCTATTTGTTTTAAGACATTTTCAGCTTCTGTTGGATTTGTAATTACCTCAGGATAAGTTCCGTAAATTAAGTAATTGGGGATGTTTTTTTGATTTTGCAGATATCCAAAATGACATTTTAGTTCATTCCAACTTAATGGAAATAGATTGTATTCCCACTTCCTGCCTGTAAGCGGTTCAATAATTGAATTGGCGATTTCCAAAGCTGAAGAACCGCTTACCAATATTCTGACACCATTTATCTGATCATGTATTATTTTTAATAACAAACCTATATTTGGTATTCTCTGCGCTTCATCAAAAAACACAGTTTTATAATTACCAATGAGGTTTCTGAGTTTATTTTCATCGGCATTTTCCAGTTGAAGCCTATCGTCAGGATTGTCTCCATTGATGAACAGGTAATTACCTTCTTTTTCACAAAGAGACTTGATTAAAGTAGTTTTTCCAACCTGTCTTGGTCCAATTAGGATTAAAACTTTTCCAGAATCCCATTTTTTGAGCCAAACTTTGGTAATTTCTCTTGAAATATTCATCTTATTGTTTTAGGTTTTGTCATTTATAATACAGAAATATTAAAAAATGAGATCCTATTCTACTATTTATATATAATTATGCGATCATGATCGCATAATTATATATAAATAGTAGAATAGGATCTCATTTTTTAATA
>CAINVS010000435.1 GCA_903854205.1 uncultured Bacteroidota bacterium
ATAACCTTGTCCGTGAGCGTGGCTTACCATATTTACGGGCATTCCATCAACCGAAATATTGATGTCTGTTCCGTGGTCGAGGTCAAAACCTCTTAAAAATATTTGCTCTGCTTTGCCCCCACCTGCGTGTTGACCAATAAATAATCCCGGCACCATTCTTAAAACTTCTTGTGAATTATTGATAGGTCGCAAATGAATATCAAGGTCGCTAATGGTTTTGAAAATACCTACTCGTGAACCTGCACTAATTTTTACTTCTGCCAAACTGGTAATTTTCTGTTGCAGATAAATTATTGCAGTTTGATTTTTAGAGTTTAAGTCAGAAATCAATACCGATTTAGTTTCATAACCAACACAATGTATAACCATTGTGTTGATATTTTTAGGCAGTTTTGTTAGGTTTACAAATCCATTTTCGTCTGTAATTTGATTAAATTTTAAATCTTCGCTTTGAACTACTGCCGACTGAATGGGAACTTTGTTTAAAGTGTCCACAACATATAAACTTTTTGTTTGTCCAAATGCAATGTTTGTGATAATCGTTAAAATTATGAGTAATGTTATTTCTTTTTTATTCATTTTTAATCACTTTCAATTTTGCAGAATGTTTGCTTTTGGGTTTCCGCTAACGTTTTGGGGCTTGGCGAAGTGGGGGATTTTCACCACAAATGTTGATGCGGAGAACTAAACTTTGATTAACCACAAATGTGTCTGCGGAGCACTGAACACGCCATTACGCCAAACCGCTGTTATGCCTTCGTTGTTTTTTCAGTCGTTGAGTAATCTATTTCACTACAAATATTATATCTGTCAAAGCTGTAAATGTTTTGGTTTTTCCTTTGAATTCAAATTCAATTTTTAGGTCGTCCGTTTTTTTCGTTTTAAAGTTGTCCAAATATGTTAGGATTGTCGGCTTTAAAAGGTCGATATTTCTTTTCAATTTCCACGAATTTGTAAAGTCGTCTGTATCAACCAAAACGAGGAATAAACGATTTTCTGAACCAAACCGCATTTCTCCTTGATTTTCATAAAGCCAAGTTGCTAACATTTTTGGATCGTCTTGTACTTCTTGTAAAATTTCTAATTTTTCGTCTTTTAAAGTTTTAAGAACGTCTAAACAGAAATCATCATTTCTGTCTCTCATCTTCTCAACTATTTCATAGAAAATGTCTGCTGGTTTTGCCGTTTTGTCAAAAATAATTTTGGATTCTGTTGCTTTCTTTTTTAGAAAAGTTAGTTCAACAGGCAATCCTTTTTCTTTACGTTTCGTTTTTATATATTCTGCTGGTAAGTACGTAACTTTCAAATCAAATGGTACGTCATTAATGAAAAAGTCCACACTTTTGATTTGTCCAACCGTTGGCAAAACTTCCGTATGAGATTTAAAAATATGTTCGATCAAAATACTGCTCCAATGGTTGTACCAACTATTTAAAACGTAACCTTGTACAGCTACACTGATTTCAGTTTCAAATTTGGAAAGTAAGTTTTCATAAGAAGGGTTTTGAACTTTTACATATCTGCTTACCAAATATTTGTCTAAAGAATTTTGATAATCTCCGCCCCAATCGAAATTCTTTAATTTATACAATTCTGATACGAGTTGTGCTGTGTTAAGAGCTCCAACTTGTTTCGTATTTTCCGATTTAATGAAGTTGTCAAGAATTTGATTTGAATTAATTACATCAGTGCTCAATATGCCAAATAATTCAACGAATTGTTTGGCAAGTGCAGTTTCTTTCAGAGTAATATTGTTGATTTTTAAAAATTCAGCAA
>CAINVS010000436.1 GCA_903854205.1 uncultured Bacteroidota bacterium
AAACGTAAATGCAGATTGGAATGCTACAAGTGGCGATGCTCAAATATTAAACAAGCCTACAATTTTAATAATTTTTAACTGACCAAAAAACATCAAGACCCGTTTATGTTTTTAATGATTTCAATCATGGTATAATTTTAATTTTTTTGAAACTAAAAAATCGTTATTATTATTTAAAAATTTATCAGTCATCATTGTTAATAATGCTCACTTGTTTTTACCTTTGTGCTAAGTTTTTTTTAACAAAAACAAATCGTGAAACTAAACCACAATCTTTCAGCCAGTGTCCGTATACTATGGTCCTTCCTGCTTGCCCTTCTTCTGTCGGGTACTGCTGTAGGGGAAGCGTATACGTACCGTACCATACTGATTGACAAAAACGATTTAGAGTTTTGCGATGAAGAAGGCAAAACCGAAGGAGAAAGAGCTGAAGAGAATGAAAACCGTGGTGAAAAGTGCGCAGAATCACTCATTGAGGGCGGTGAAGGTGACAGTAACAATGGCTTTGGCGGCAAAAAACAATTTTGCTTATACAGCCCCAAGCATAATTCCAGTTTTTCAGTTATTAGCTGCTCTTATGCCTATTATCCTCATTTAAACAAGTATAGTGCACCTAACGCCAAATTACTTGTTTATCCGCACATTTCATATTTTCTTTTGTATCACAAGCTTGTATTTTACGAGTTATCCTAAATGTTATTTTCAATTTTCATCTGATAATTTCAGGTGATTTTATGCTGTTGTTCTAAAACAACGGAAGAAAATTAATTGACTATCATGCAATTGCTTAATCAGCCTTGTATGTGTTATAAAAAAAACATTTAGAACGAAAATGGAACAGAATACATCAAAGAATACATCAAACAACACAAAGACACCCAAGGAAGGGTTTGCGGGACTCACTGAAAACTGGAAAGAAGATGCGTTATCCGGATTTTTAGTTTCTCTCATTGCATTACCATTAAGCTTAGGTATAGCAGGTGCTTCAGGCTTCCCGCCAATCATGGGAATTATGACAGCCATTATCGGCGGTTTGGTTGTTGCATTTTTTGCAGGATCAGCACTTACTATCAAAGGTCCTGCCGCAGGGTTGATAGTTATTGTTGCCGGAGCTGTTGAAACACTCGGATATCAGCAAACTTTGTGGATAGTTATAATTGCAGGGCTACTGCAAATTTTCTTTGGATTTTTAAAAGTTGCGTCCTTAGCAAATTTCTTTCCATTGTCTGCGGTTCATGGAATGTTAGCCGCAATTGGTATCATTATTATGTCCAAGCAATTACATTTTGCTGTTGGAGCAGACCCAAGCCTTCTTAAAGGTAAAGAACCTATTGAGCTGCTAGAAATGGTGCCGCACAGCCTTATGAATATGCATTACAGTATTGCACTGATTGGATTCATAAGTCTTTTGATCTTATTCGGTATGCCTTTAATTAAAAATAAAATAGTCAAAGCAATTCCGGCCCCTTTAGTTGTACTGGTAGTCAGCATTGGCTTAGGACAGTTATTCAATCTTTCAGATCCATCAATTGAGAATTTGAAACCACTGGTAAATCCGGGCGAATTTACTATTAATCTAAAAGTTGATTTCAGTGATACCTCTGGGTTTTCAAATTCAGCTTTTTGGCAATATTTATTCCTTTTCACTATCATAGGCAGTTTAGAATCATTACTGACAGCCAAAGCGATAGACCTTTTGGATCCCTGGAAAAGAAAAGCACGTTTAAATCGGGATTTAATAGGAGTTGGCATTGGTAATGTAGTTGCCGGATTACTTGGCGGTCTTCCTATGATTTCTGAAGTTGCACGTAGCTCTGCAAATATCAATAATGGAGGTCGCACTCAGTGGGCTAATTTTTATCACAGTATATCTCTGCTAATTTTTGTAGTTTTACTCGTACCGGTTATCAAACTTGTGCCAATTGCAGCCTTGGCCGCTATGCTAATCTTCGTCGGCTATCGCCTTGCTTCTCCAAAAACTTTTATTCATGCTTATGCTACAGGAAAAGAACAATTATTGATTTTCGTTACAACAATTATCATAATCCTTTTTACAGATCTGTTGATCGGTATTTTTGCCGGAATTGTATTGGAAATTGTAATTGATTTAATCAATGGCCAGAAATTCAAAAACCTTTTCCGTGCACCAGTACAGATAATAGAAGAATCGGATAATTATACTATCACTATCAATGGCGCCTGTACTTTTAGCAACTGGATTTCTTTTGAAAACAGACTGAATAAAATTCCGACAAATGCTTCCATCAAGATTGATGCAGCTAATGCCTGTTTTTTGGACCATACTTTTATGGAAAACATTACACATGTTAGAGATGAAAGGGAGGCAGACGGGGGACGAATTGAGTTGGTTGGAACTGAAGGAATGAAACGTTTCTCAAAAGACAGTACAAGTGCCTGTATAAGAAGGTTTATTAAGAATCGTACTTCATTGAACTGATTAAGTAGAAACAGACTGTCTTTTTTATTCAAAGACAGTCTGTTTTATTTATGTGGCCGGGTTCACTAAATTATAGCAGCCCATCAACTTATTTTGCATAATAATTCAATGATTCAAGTACCTATATGACAAATAAACATCATCATGTTTTCGACCTACAGCATACGTTGCATGAGTTAAAACACTACCTGCCCAGTCAGGCTCCCCTAAAAGATTTTATTCACCACAATACTTTGCATGCTTTTCAGCATCTGAAATTTCACCAGGCATTACAACAATCAGCTGAAATTTTTGGATTTAGAACTTATCTGAATCTGAAAGAATACCGTGAGCTTTTCAATGAAGATAGGATACAGGAAACTATTCTTGATAAAATACTGCTTGAAAAAAAAGGCGCTGAGGCTGCATTGTGGAAACAGAAATTACTATCAACACAATACAACGAAGAGCTTAATCCGAGAATTGGCAAGCTCCGTTCCTATTGGAAATCTGCATTCAAAATCAATTTGGATAAGGAGGTTCATGCTACTCTTTTCAAAATTATTGGCGCATTTTTAGACCAGGGGGTTTCCATATGGAATCTGCCTACGGCAGAGCTAGGCTTTTGGGAATCAATTCGCGAAATGGAAAAAATTGCATTCAGCTCTTTCTTTCAGACCCGCAAAGCCAAACAACTCCTTTTACAGGATAACTGTCGTATCGAGGATCTGCTAAAAATTGTTGTCTGCGATGAGCAACTATACGAACAGTACATATTCGACCAACAGTTCGCACATCCGGGCTGGAGCGGCATGGTGGCAGTTTTGGAAAGTGCCGGTGAGAGCCTCTTGGACAAACGCAGCATCACACTTGAAGATTTCATCAAATTTGAACTTCTGTTGGAAATTGATGCACTTGAGCAAAAATGCAAAGGTAAAATACCAAATATTGCTTCTGCTGTCAAAAGTGAACATTTCGACCTTTTTGCGCCTATTGAATACAATGAACTTTATGAAGTTTACAGCCTTTGGCAGGAAACGTTCGAATGGTCATACTACGATCAGGTATTGAAAGGTATTAAGCAGGCTGAAAAATTACTAAGCACACACAATGGCCGAAGTTTTCAGGCTATGCTTTGTATTGATGACAGAGAATGTTCTTTTCGCCGCTATATTGAAAAACTGGATGCCGAATGTAAAACTTTCGGCACACCGGGATTTTTTGGTATAGACAGTTTCTTTCAGCCCGAACACAGTAAATTCTGTACCAAAATTTGTCCCGCTCCTGTTTCACCTAAGCATATCATAAAAGAAGAAGCTTCAAAAAACAAAAGAGGCACTGATGCGCATTTTACCAAACAGAGTCATTCATTGCTTGGAGGCTGGCTTGTGTCTTTAACCCTTGGATTTTGGTCCATTATACAACTGACTATGAATGTATTCAGGCCAAAGCAAAACGCTATGGTTGTAAGTTCGTTCAGACACATGGATAACAATTCTGTATTGCAGATTGAAAATACGGATCCCAATGAAAAGCTTTATGGTCTACAGGTCGGTTACACGATTGAAGAAATGAGTAATCGATTGGAAGGACTGCTTAAAAGCATTGGATTGGTTGAAAATTTTGCACCCATTATTTATGCAATCGGTCATGGTGCAAGCAGTGTTAACAATACGCATTATGCAGGTTATGACTGTGGCGCCTGCAGCGGCCGTCCGGGATCTGTAAATGCAAGAGCCATCGCATTTATAGGTAATCATCCAAAGGTCAGAGCAGAATTGGCCAAAAGAGGCATAGTCATTCCCGAAAAGACTCAGTTTGTGGGCGGTTTACATGAAACTACCCGCGATGAGATTGAATTCTATGACGAAAACATTCTCAGTGAAGAGAACAAAAAGCTTCACACGCACAACAATATTTTGTTTATCAATGCATTATCTTTAAACGCAAAAGAACGTTCCCGTCGTTTCAATCTTACCGATTCTCATGACAATCCCAAAAAAGTTCATGAGAAGGTTAAACTTCGTGCCGTATCGCTTTTTGAACCACGACCTGAATTGAACCATGCCACAAATGCACTCTGTATTGTCGGCCGCAGGGAAATGACCGATCACCTGTTTTTAGATCGCAGGGCATTTATGAATTCATTCGACTACAAGGTCGATCCGGAAGGAAAATACCTGTTGAACATTCTAAACGCAGCAGCTCCTGTCTGTGGCGGTATCAACCTCGAATACTACTTTTCGAGAGTGGATATGTATCGTCTTGGAGCCGGAACTAAGTTGCCGCATAATGTAATGGGACTTATTGGTGTAGCAAACGGCATGGATGGTGACCTGCGTACAGGTTTGCCAACTCAGATGATTGAAGTACATGACCCTGTTCGTCTATTGATAATTGTAGAACATTATCCTGAAGTAGCACTCAAAGTTATTCAGACTAATCCGGCCACTTATGAGTGGTTCAAAAATGAATGGGTCCACTTAGTGGTTGTCAATCCCGACACACATATTTTCTATTATTTCAGAGACGAAAATTTTGTGGAGTATAGTCCGATTGCAAAAACACTGGAAGCTAAAAACGACTTCAATTCATTGATTGAGTCGAAAGAAGATAACTTCCCGGTCTACATTTTGAATGATTAATTTTCAGACTATTCTGTAAATTATTACTCTTTAAATAATTTTTAATTTCTGATTTTTCAGACTAAGAAATATTATATTGAAATGGATTTAACACCATATATTCAGATTTTCATCCTACTTCCTATTCTTGGCTTTGTATTAAGTTTATT
>CAINVS010000437.1 GCA_903854205.1 uncultured Bacteroidota bacterium
GTCCAGTAAAGACCCAATGCTTTGCGTCTCCTTACAAAAAAAAAGACGTTGTAATGCAACGTCTCTACAGATATACTACCCGAAGTTGTGTGCAATGACAGTAATTTTTCTCGACTTCGCTCGAAATGACTAGAGGTCCAAACGGAAAGACCAGTAAAGACGCAATGCTTTGCGTCTCCATACAAAAAAAAAGACGTTGCAATGCAAAGCCCTGTAAAGACGCAATGCTTTGCGTCTCCTTAAAAAAAAAAAAAGACGTTGCGTGCAACGTCTCTACTTAAACGTATCAGGTAAGGGAGCCTGCAAAGGCTGGAATGCGAATGGTACTAAACTAAAACTATACCTCAATACAACAAGCCAAACATCCATAAAGGTATAGTTTTCAACATTGGATATTCAATATCATCTTTAACAACCCAAGCATTTTCTATTGATTCAAGCTGTTTTTGCCCTTTGCCTTTGCCCCCTACTTCAAAAGTATAACTATCATTAACATAAAAATCTCCTTGTACAGGCAGTTGTACTTTATGCAAGGGTTGCAGCTGTGAAAGAAAAAAAGTTTCGCGAACACTTCCGATATTCGGTTTTAGCTCTGCTAATGCATTTAATAATGTAGTGTTATTTAAGAATATTTTTTCGGGTTTTTGCAACACTGCAGTACTGTTTCCAGCAGGAAACAAAAGGGTTAGTATTTTGGCTTGCTCTAAATAATACAAATAATTGTTTAATGTATTTCTGTGAATACTTGTTTTAATAGCTAAGCTTGAAATATTAGGCTTAAAAGGTACTTGTTGTGCAATTACATAAACGAGTTGCAATAATTTCTTGGCATTGCGAATGTCAAAATCTTTTAATTCGGCCATATCTATTTCTACAATAGTTCGTATCAATTGATTGATTCGTTGGTGAATAGAAGAACTATCATCTATTCCGAAGGGATAATACCCGTAATTCAAGTAATTGTTAAAATGTGCTAGTGGACGAAAATTATGTGGAATTTTTTTTCTGATTTCAGTACTTTTAAATAGTAATTCTTCTAATCCAATTACAGGAAGATTTATAATTCCTAACATGGATAAGTATTCTCTGTAGGACAACCCCGGAAGTTCATACATTAAGGCTCTTCTGCTTAAATCCCCTTCTTGCTTACTGATGTCAATGATTGAAGAACCTGTAAAGATGATTTTTAATTCAGGAAAAAAATCATAGATATTCTTAATTTCTATTGACCAATTTTTATATTTATGAACCTCATCTAACACTAAAATCAAACCTCCATTTTTATAAAATTGAGTTACTGTGTCTTTCAGTGAATGTTCCAAAAAATACAAATCATCCAATGAAAAATAAGCTGCTTTCTCTGTAGGAAGATTTAGTTCTTTAATCCATTGTAACAAAAGTGTTGTTTTTCCCGTTCCCCTTGCACCTTTTATACCAATTAAGCGACTATCCCATTGAATAATATCAAATAAATAGCGCTTAAAGCTTTGGTTAATACTACTAACTAAGCGTTCTGATTGTTCTAATAAAATATTCATATTGCATTTTTAATTGTGCAAATATATAATTAAATTGCATATTAGAATGTTCATTTTTTTTATTTGCAACTTATACTTCGCTCCAAATGACTGAAAACACAACGGTCACTGAGCTTGTCGAAGTGATTTTGTTATAAAGAAATATTTACATTCAAGAGCGTTTCGACA
>CAINVS010000438.1 GCA_903854205.1 uncultured Bacteroidota bacterium
CCATTCCGGTAAGCACCTGAAAAGAATTACCCAGTGTTGGTTTTTTTGTAAAAATCACAGAAAATAGTCCTCCAATACCTATTATAGGTAAGGCAATTGTTTCTATGTTGAACTTAAAGCCCAATAAAGCTACTATCCATCCCGTGGTGGTAGATCCTATATTTGCACCCAAAATTAGACCTATTGCACTTTGCATATTCATAACGCCTGCACCTACGAAAGCAAGTACAATCAATGAAAGTGCTGAACTGCTCTGAAGCGCAGTTGTTGCCACAAATCCGGTTAATATTGATTTGAAGACATTTGATGTATATTTTTTGATTACCTTTTTCAAGGAGGCTCCCGATAGCTTTTTAATGGCTTCTTCCATTAAAAACATACCGAAAATGAACATTCCTAAACCACCGATTAATTTTATTAGATCAAAATTTTCCCACATTTTTGTTCATAATGCTAAATTTGTAATCGCCTTGATGGCTGAAAGCTTAATTAAACATACAAATATAGCTTTTAATTGTCTAATTTGGATTGGAAATGCTATGATATGCTGATTTTTTAAATCTGTAAAATACACAACTCTGATTTTTTTGAAAATATGCTGCTGCTGATTTTTACGCTAACTTATCTGCTGTTTAATGTTGGAATAGGCTTTTGGGCCTCAAGACGGGTGCATAATTCTGAAGATTTTGTACTTGCCGGACGCAATCTGAGCCTCCCGGTTGCTGCAACTACAATTTTTGCCACCTGGTTCGGTTCCGAAACAATTATGAGTTCTTCTGCAGAATTTGCTGAGGGAGGTTTCATTGCCGTTATTAAAGATCCTTTTGGTGCGGCGCTTTGCCTTTTTCTGATCGGACTTTTCTTTGTCAGACCTCTTTATAGACTCAATATCATCACAGTATCAGATTATTTTAGAATCAGATACAACAGAGAGGCTGAGTTGATTTCGGCAGCGCTGATGTCTTTTTCCTATCTGAGTTGGATAGCTGCTCAAATGGTAGCTATGGGCACTATATTAAGTGTATTGGCCACAAATGCCGATTGGAATTTATCTGTTCCTGCTGCAATCTGTATAAGTTCACTGCTCGTAACAGCATATACTTTGGTAGGAGGGATGTGGGCCGTTTCCATGACAGACTTTGTACAGAGCATTGTCATCATTGTCGGTCTTTTAGTATTGACAGTTATTCTGACAGCAGAAGCAGGCGGGTTAGTCCATATCCTCTCCACTCAACCTGTTGGTTTTTTCTCAATGCTTCCCGAAAATAATCCTGAATCCATCATATCTTATGGCGAGGCTTGGATTTTGGTAGGTTTGGGTTCCATTCCATCACAAGATGTTTTTCAGCGGACAATGTCTTCACGTTCTGAAAAAACAGCGGTCAGAGCAGCTTATCTTTCGGCTTTTTTATACCTTAGTATAGCTTTATTGCCTTTATTGATCGGTCTATGCGGTAAAAACTTGTTTCCGGAACTGCTTATAGGAACTGATGAAGAAAAACAGATGCTTTTGCCTTCACTTGTTCTGTCACATAGCCCAGTTTGGTTGCAGATTTTGTTTTTTGGGGCATTGATTTCTGCCATTATGTCAACAACAAGCGGTGCAATTCTAGCGCCAGCTGCGGTCGTAACAGAAAATTTAATTAAACCCTTTTATCCAAAACTGAAGGATATAAAAATGCTGCTTTTGCTCAGATATTCTGTTGCAGTCATCGCAGGATTATCCTTATGGCAGGCACTTGGCGGAGATTCTATTTATAATCTCGCAGCGGATTCTTCGGCGATGACACTTGTAACCTTATTTCCGGCCTTAGTTTTTGGGATTTATTGGAGAAGGGCTTCGGGCATTGCTGCCCTCTATTCTATGCTTGGCGGATTCGGACTTTGGATGGTCTATGATTATGTATGGCCCGAGGCGCTCTGGCCTTCAGTTTTTCCGGCAACATTATTTTCTATTGTGCTGCTTATTTTTCTGAGTATTGCTTTTCCAAACAGGAAAGGGATGCCTAGTGCAATGAAAAATCATAATTATCATAAATAAAAAAGATTCCCCTGCTAAGTCTAAATCTGACATCTCACTCAAATATAATATAGAAGGCAAAGCTATTGGTTTTATGGCTTTCACTCTGTGAAAATTAGAATGCCATAAACAAAGTTCCCTAATTCGAATTCAGATTACAATGCCTTAAATAATATAATTATCAACTAAATAAGTCTAGTTTCAATTTACAGCCATCAAATTCTTTAAATTCTTCTCCAGAATATCTTTCCTCAGATTTTTTCCGATAAATACAATACGGCTCTGACGGGGCAGTCCTGCAGGCCATTCTTCTCCAAGCCCAAAGGAGTAGGCCTTTCGCACAGATTGCAGGATGACTTTTTTGTCCTGATATTGAACATATAGCACTCCTTTGACACGATAAATAGCCTCGCCCTGCAACATTAAGAGCACTTGCATCCAATGGCGCAATTTAAGCATGTCGAAAGGCTGATCGATAATAAAGCTGTGAGAAATAATGTCATCGAGATGATGATGATGATGCCCATGTTCGTGATGATGGCCCTTTGGCTGATGCTGTTCTCTCAATTTTTCTTCTACCGTTTTTGCATCATAAGCATTCAGATGCAGAAGGTCATCAGGACTCTGGCCAAAGTCTCCCGCGGCTGTTTTTGCCAAGGGATTAGCCTCTTTTAGCTTGTTAATTATTTCATTCAGATATTCTTCTGTGACCGATGATTTTTTATTTAAAAGGATATAATCGGCAAATGAAACCTGTCTTTTAGCCTCTTCGCGTTCTTGCAGCATATCCTCAATGTTAATGGCATCTACAAGACAGACAACAGCATTGAGTTTGAAATATTCCTGTACTGAAGGATCGGTGACAAAGGCAGCTGCAACTCCATCCGGTTCTGCAATTCCGGTAGTTTCAATAAGCAGATGGTCAAATTTTTTGCCGCAATTGAGCAATTTGCCTAGTGTCTCAACCAATTCATCATTCAGTGTACAGCAGATACAGCCATTTGACATTTAAATCCCGTCGTCAACACCTTCCACCAGTTCGTTGTCGATCCCGATTTCTCCAAATTCATTTTCTATAACAGCAAATTTTACTTCCGGATTTTCAGAAATCAGTTTGTTGAGCAAAGTGGTTTTTCCGGAGCCCAAAAAACCTGTGATGATAGTAACCGGTATCAAAGTAAAAAGAGATTAGAACCCAATAATTTATTGATTAGTGGGCATAGATAACAAAAAAGATTGCTTGCTTTTACTGAAAACTGAACAGTTCTACGTCAAAAATCAATACTGCATTTGGCGGTATTGAATTTCCGGAACCCTGAGCGCCATAACCTAAGGAAGAAGGCAGAATCAATTTACCTCGGCCTCCCGTTTTGAACAATGGAATTCCAATTTGCCAACCACGAATAACCTGAGTAAGCGGGAAAGTAGCAGTTTGAGCACGATCTCTGGAAGAATCAAATTTATCCCCATTCAATAAAAAGCCTTCATAATGAACAGTAACTGTATTGCTTGTAGCCGGATTGGCTCCTGTGCCTACAGTTTCCATCACATAAAAAAGGCCTTCAGGACCTTCAACTGCGTTAAGGTTGTTATCGGCAATATATTTCAGGATTTTTTCGCGGTCTTTCTCTTCCTGTTTTGTGCAGGAAACAGTTAAAATTGCTAACAAAAGCAAAAACGGCAATAATTTCATTTTGAATTTGAATTATAGTTGAAAAAGTAATTATATATCCAATAAAGTTTTGATATCATCAGGAATATCGGTGTAGAAATCTACATCGCTTAAGGGGGTAAGCAGGTCATATTTCAATTCCAATTCATGAATGTCTTCAACCGTATCATGTAAAACACTTTCTGTGCTCCAATGTTTGTCCATAAACAGCTGCGAATACATATATCTGAGCCCAAGCAGATAATAGCCGCCATCGTAGGCAGGCCCAATTACAACTTCTTTATGTCCGAGTATATGAAAAGCTTCATTTATAAAAACAGGTTGAAGTTCATAACAATCGCTGCCTATGATGACAATGCGTTCAAAGCCTGCATCGAAACCTTCCTGAAATGCATTTTGCATTCGGGTACCAAGATCCGTGTTTGACTGTACTTTTTTTGTGAATTTGTGGGGATCGAAACAATCGTTCACTTCTATATAATCTGAGTAGAAAATCCAACGAGTACATTCAGCTTCTTGTGCAACGGCACAGGTATGTTCCAAAAGTTTTTTGTAGACCTGCAGCGCCTTTTCATCGCCTATATCTTTGGCGATTCTTGTTTTAACCTTTCCGAGGATAGGGTTTTTTGCAAATATGATCAGTAACATATGATTCAAGGGATATTATTAAACAAAAATAACAATTTAATAAGAGATTGACAACTTCTAATAAATCTTCTCAGAAGCTTTTACCCATTTCCCCCAATTTTTGTTGTATATATGGATCTTTTTTGTGACTTTGCCAAAATTGTCTATCAATTTTTTTCCCGCGTTGTGCCATGAAAATATTCCGCCATATAAATTATAAACATGACGGTATCCTGCCATCTGTAACTTTTCTCCTATGCGCTCGCTTCGATAGCCGACTGAGCAGTAAACTACGATTATATCAGTTTTTGTTAAATTAATTTTGTTTAAATCGAACTGTTTGTAACCAACTGCTTTGGCATTTTCAAGATGACTGATATTGTATTCTTCCGGTTCTCTGCAATCCATTAAATGAATAGTTTTACTATCAGCCAAGAGCAAAGAAAGAGAATCCGTATGAATAAGACGCACCGTTTTTGAAAGCAGCCCATCAAGCATTTTATTATAATCACTTGCAAAATAATGGCAGGCTGCAAAAAGCAATATGGTATAAAAACCTGCTACAGCTTTACAGAAATTACCCATGCGGAAAAGTTTGAACATTTTAGCTGCTATAATAGTAATTTGGAAAAGGAAAACACTTATGTTTAAACCAAATTGATACTTGCTTGTTTAGCATTGAATAAAAAAAACAATTATGCAAATTCTAACTTACATACTGATTACACTTTCCGCAGTACTTGCTATGGAATTTGTCGCATGGATTGCACATAAATTTTTGATGCACGGTTCCTTGTGGATATGGCACGAAGATCATCATAAACCGCATACAGTGCATGGTTTTTTTCAGAAAAATGATCTTTTCTTTCTGGTATTTGCCGTACCAAGTGCCACAAGTTACATAATCGGCGCAACAGTTCCTTCACTATTTGGGTTGTTTTTTGTCGGGATAGGAATTTCTATTTATGGCTCTATCTACTTTCTGATTCATGATGTATATATACATCAGCGTTTCAAGTGGTTTAAACAGCTGGATGGTTGGTATTCAAGAGGTATTCTTCGTGCTCATGGGGCACATCATGCCAATCAGAATAAATATGGCTGTGAATCCTTCGGATTGCTGTTGGTCCATCCAAAATATTTCAAAGAAAGAAAAAAGTAACAAATATGACTTTGTTTAAAATTGTAATGTCAGCCTTATTGCTGTCCCCGTTTATTCTTTTCAGTTGTGCTGGTTCCAATAAAAGTACATTGAGTGAAAGAACAGAAGTAAAAACTGAAGCCACTAATCTTATTTTCGATGGAAAAAAGATTAGTAAAACGGATGAAGAATGGAAAACTATACTTGGCCCTGAAAGCTATGAAGTACTTAGAAAAAAGGGTACGGAGAGAGCATTCACTGCTAAAGAAATGCTGGAAAACAAGAAGAAAGGTCATTTTTACTGTGCCGGTTGCGGATTACCGCTTTTTTCATCGAATACAAAATTTGATTCCGGAACCGGATGGCCAAGTTTTTATCAGCCTGTCGCCAAAGAAAATGTTGGGGAAATTACTGATGAAAGCCATGGCATGATTCGAACTGAAGTTGTTTGTAACAGATGTGGCGGACATTTGGGACATGTTTTTGATGACGGCCCCAAACCAACAGGATTAAGATACTGTATGAATGGCGTTTCGATGAAATTTGTAGAGTCCAAATAACAACAGTTTTAGAATAATAAAAAAAGGTAAACCACAGCGGTTTACCTTTTTTTGTTTATTTACTTTA
>CAINVS010000439.1 GCA_903854205.1 uncultured Bacteroidota bacterium
CCCGGAAATAGTAGAGACTGAATAATAATTTCCACTCGCTGTGCCACCGGGAGCTGTTCTGCCTGCAGATAATTGTGCAGAAACAACTCTACTTTCAATGTATAAAGTTGTGTCTGAAAAGAAAGTTTTATTAAGCTGTTGTCCAGTTCCCAGTAAATTTCCTGATGAAGGTGCATCCCACCAAAAATAAGTTCCGTTAGGGTCGCCATTTATGGAAAGTGAAACAAGCCCCCCGCAGATTACAGTATCTCTAACTATAAAAATTGCAGAATCTATAACACTCAGCACAATACTATCTCTTGACGTTCCCCCCACATTAGTTACATCTACCCAATAGGTTCCTGAGTTATTTACCGAAATTGTCTGTGTGGTTTCTCCAGTACTCCAGATAAAAGAAGCACCATTGTTTCCTGCATTGAACAGAACCGAACTGCCATTGCAAACAGTTGTGTCATTACCCAAATTGACTATTGGCTGAGCAAATAGAAGAGAAAAAGTACAAAAAAAGAAAAAAAATGAAAGGCAAATATTTCTCATATTGTAAAGAGTTAGACTTTTAGTGATAAAGCCTTTAAAAATAGGCATTTTCCAAATGAAAAATGCCTATTTCAAGCAGATATTTTTTGGCATTGTTTATAGAGACCAATACTCAATGCCGATTAAGTTATATTTATTATAAAGATTTTTTAAATCTATCAGGATAGGATTTTCTTTCATAATAGAGCGGAAATAATCTCCATTTAGCTGTTTGTACTCATCATGTGAAACAGCAACAATGACAGCATCATAATCGTTGCCAATCTGATCGGCTAATTTAAATCCGTATTCATGTTCTACTTCATGACTGTCGGCATGTACATCAACAATATCAACATTTACCATAAATTCTTTGAGTGCAGAAACAACGTCAGCAACTTTTGAATTTCTGATGTCTGCCACATTTTCTTTAAAAGTAACGCCCATGATCAGCACTTTTGTGTGTTTTGGACTTTTATCATTCTTTATGAGCATCTGAACAGTTTTTTTAGCGACATAGTCGGCCATACTGTCATTGATACGTCGGCCGCTGAGGATTACCTGAGGGGTATAGCCCAATTGCTGTGCTTTGTAAGTCAGGTAATAAGGATCTACGCCGATACAATGTCCACCAACGAGTCCGGGGAAAAACTTCAGGAAGTTCCATTTTGTTCCTGCTGCAGCCAAAACATCGTATGTGTCAATATCCATAAGGTCAAAAATGAGTGAAAGTTCATTCATCAGAGCTATATTTAAGTCGCGCTGTGTGTTTTCAATTACCTTTGCAGCTTCAGCTACTTTAATTGTTGCAGCTCGGTGTACACCTGCCTCAATTATCAGTTCATAAGTTTTGGCTACTTCTTCTAAGGATTCTGGTCCGCAACCGGAGACTACTTTGACAATTTTCTCGATAGTGCGCTCTTTGTCACCAGGATTAATGCGTTCGGGAGAATAGCCGATTTTGAAGTCAACCATACCTTTCAGTCCTGAAAGTTCTTCCAAAATAGGCAGGCAGTCTTCCTCTGTACAACCCGGATAAACGGTAGATTCAAAAACAACAAAATCTCCTTTTTTTAATACTTTGCCAACAGTGCGAGAAGCAGCAAGCAGCGGACTCAAATCAGGTGTATTATGCGAATCGATAGGAGTGGGGACCGCAACTACAAAGAAATTTGCCTGTCGCAGCACGTCTAAATCGGCTGTAAATTCAATGCTACAGCCTTCAAAAGCGGAGGATTCCAATTCTTTGGAAGGGTCGATGCCCTTTTTCATTAGTTCCACCCGATCTTTATTTATGTCAAAACCAATGACATCCAATTTTTTTGCAAAGGCCAAGGCAATAGGTAAGCCTACATAGCCTAAGCCTATAACTGCCAGTTTTTTATCGCGGGAAATGAGAGAATTATACATTACTTAATTTTTTATTATCCAATCAGGATTTTTAAATTAAAATATTAGTTTAAAACACTGCAGGTCTTTGAGATATTTCATGATAACATATCACACCATCTGCATAATAGTGGAAAACCATACTTTTTCTGGTAGATCCGGGTATTGTGATGGCAGAACCTCCATGCAGCAGATTTGCATGCCAAATTAGAACATCACCCTTTTTTGCTTCAAAGACCTTTTTTTTGAGTCCCGTTTCCTGAATTTGTTTTTCAACCCGATCCTCATAAGCGGCATAGGCGTTTTCACCAAGCCGCAGATAGGAACCGCCGTGATTAAAATCCTCATTTAGAATATAGGGCAATTTTTGACTGCCCGGATAGTAAAATAAAGCACCCTGTTCTTCTTTTATGTCCTCCAGTGCGATCCAGATAGCAATAAGATAGCCTTGTGGATATGTGGTCATATGTACAATATCGGAATGTGCCTTCTGTTTGCTGCCTTCAATAAAATTAATACTTTGGAAAAGTGTTGCCTCTTTACCCATAAGGAAACTCAATATATTGATAATCAGTGGTTCATTGCCAATATTACGTATGAGCTCTGACCGATTCATGGCAAACATAATTTTATTTCCGTATCTAAATTTTATTTCACCGTTTTTGAGCTTATCTTTTATGGTGCGGTTTACTTCTTCGGCCTGTTTGCTGAAAAATCCAGGTAGAATGGCATAACCGTCTTCCGACCAATTAATCAATGAATCCTGAATATTTTTGGGAAAACGCTGGAAATCATTATTGGCAGCAGCAATTTCCTTCAAAGACTTTTCATCCAACCATGACTTTGGTTGTGCCGGAACTTTTGCGAAATCCTTACTAGAAATTGGTGCAATCACTGACTTTTTGAGCCCATATTTTTTATATAAAACAGCATTCTTTTTCAGTTTGTTGTAATTGAAAAGATTGCTTATTATATAAGTGATTTTGAATGTGCGGACAAAGTCGCTGACAAATTTTATGAGTGCCATAATTAGATTTTCTGTTCTATTTCACTTTCTGCAATCTCGCTTTGCTTTTTTTCTTTTTTGTTTAACAGATCCAAGTTAATCAAAATTGCCATACTAAAAAAGAAAAAGCTGCCTACTTTATCCGTTTCAATCATATCGTTCATTAAAAGAAAGGCATCGATAACGGTTAAAAGCAGGGCTAATCCCATGACAAGGCCCTTTCGTTTCAAGTTGTCTCCCGATTCATGATATACCCTTTCTGCTAAAATCAGCGTATAAAAGACCATCAAAACAAAGAAAATCAGCCCAATCCAACCCTGTTCCACCAAAACCATAAGGTAGTAGTTGTGAATGCCTGATTTTTCGGGATTGTCGCTCACATAAGTTGAAAAGCGATTGAGTGTATACCCTTTATAAAAAAAGTAAAAATTGCCGGGACCTACTCCGGTAAAAGGATGTTCTGTGATCATTCTCATACCTGCCACCCAACGATAGTAGCGTTCGGAGGTGGAAACATCTTCCAATTTATAGGTTGCAGCGACAATATCCTGAAATCCTTCGTGGGAAATTGTTCTTTCGCTTGGTGCAAAATCCATGAATTTATTGTTATAAATCATGTAACCAAAAAAAAGCGGAACCACAATAGTCGCCCCAATCAACGCCCATTTTATCAGTTTCATTCTGATCACGACATAGACTCCGGCAGCCAGTACCAGGGCAACATAGGCAGCACGGGTATAAGCCGTCATCATACCAAAAAACAGTATAAAGGTACTCATGGCAAGTATCCACCATGGCATGGTCCAGCGCTTATATCTGCCCCAGAAAAACCATAATAATGGAAGTATCAGTGCAAGAATTGCAGCATAATTTACATGATTCCTGAAGAACGGCCCTGTAGCCTTATTTATTTCCTTGAAACCGAAATCCATTGTGGCATGGTGCAGTACTACTTTGGTTGTAGCCAGTGTGAGCGGTATCATGATCCACCACCATAGGTTCCAAGCCTGTTTTTCATTGCGCATCAGGTGTCCTGTGAGAAAGAAAAAGCTGGCCAGATACCAGAATTTTGCCAAGGTAAATTTTATGGAAACGCTCTGATTGGAGGACAACAATGCTGCAAAAACAGTCCAAAGGAAATGTGCCAACAGTAAAATGGTCAGCGGATGTTTCCAGAATTTTCCATCGATAAGATTGGGCCTGGCGATCACCTGTAAGAGGTAAACAAGCATCAGACCTATGATAAGCGGTTCGCAGGGCAGGTCAGTTGATAGCCCGTTGCTGAAATAAACCTCAGTTGAGAGTGGTATTGTTGCAAAAAGGAGAAAGTAAATCGTTTTGTAATTGATCAGGGTCTGATAAGCCAGAATAAGTGCAAATGGGATGCCGATGAGCAGTACTTCATCCATAACTAGTGCAGCCCAAACCGACAATGCGGTTAGTGCCCCCAAGACCCAAAAAAGCTTTTCTTTGAATTTGATATTACCTGTTAAGTGTTCACTGTACAACATCATGAAGATATTTTAGCTGCAGTCTTATTTAGACAGAACAGATTTCCAGTCGATTCTTTTGTTCAAATCCAGTACCAGGGCTCCAATCAGGCCAATTACCAAAGAGATAAACAAGGCAGCAATCGTCAGCAGTGAGCGAACAGGATAGGACTTGATTTTTGGAACCTGAACCGGCTCCAAAACTATGATTGAAGAGGTTTTTGAATCTGCCTGTGCTTTGAATCGGGCATATTCTTTCAGAATCTCACCAATGTCTTCATTGATACTTTCTGTTTGGCTGTCATAATACATAATCAGCTCGCGACCTTCATTATAAGCATTGATGGAAAGAGAACTGTTGACTGAGTCTGACTTGCTGTTTAGCATTTCCAATTTTTTATTGAGGCCCTGAACCTTTGCAGATAGATTTGCAATTGAATCCTGTCGGCCAATTTTGCGGTAAGCATCTAATTTTGCACTGTTTTCAGCCAATTGAGATTCTGTTTCCACCAATAAGGTAGAAAGTAGTTCTCCCTGTGTTTTTACATCGAAAACGCTGTATTTTCTGCGCAGCATAAAAAGAGAGTCGCCAATGGACTTTAGTTCATTTCTTTTAGTCGTCAATGCATTCTCATAGGTATTGAGCATCAGTTCCTTATTAGGTGAAGTAGCCTGTTTGTAAAGTTCGTCAATTTTTGCTACTGCAGCATTTAACATTTTTGCAGCCATCTGCGGATCTGTGTCCTGAATGCTGATTTCGATACCGCCATGTTCATTCTTTTTCAGATTGTACAGTTTCAAAAAACGCTTTGACACTTTAGATTCACCCTTTGGTGAGGTGGCATTAATTTTATAACGTTCGGCCAATTTAAATTCTTTGATCATGAATTCAACAAGCGGGGCCGAGCTGGCAAAAATGATGGCGCGGTCTACAGCGTCCTCATCACCGTACATACTGTTGTTTTTACCTTCACGGTTGAATAGATCTTTATCCTCATTGGCAGGAACAAAAGTACTGTTCGCCGTAAAGTAGTTGGGCAGAAAAAGAGATACTGCTATAGTTCCAATAGTTACGAAGGCTGAAAGCAAAATTATTTGCTTTCTCCAACGCCAAACTGAAGCAAAAACATCCAATAAGTTGAAGGATAGATCGGGAACGGGAAGTGATTGAGACTGCTTTTCTTGTGGTGGTGTAGTATTCATGTATAGAAGAAGGAAAGAAATTTCTGTTTTATTGTAATAAACCCCTTATTAAAAAGTACTATTTCAAAGCTTTGTGGTTTTGAAGAAGTATCAGATATATTTAAATTTAATTTTTCGGATTGTTTCGGCAAAGGTAGTAATTTATTGACTTCTTGACTGTAAAATTGTAAAAAATCCCTTCAGTTCAACAGCGCCAATGCGCTCGGCCCAGGCCAATCCGGCAAATCCGCCAAGAATGATGCTGATGCGCCAGTCAATAAATGGAGAAAAGTAGCTGTTCATAAGGCCAAAAATCAGGAAAAGTCCCATGCAAAGCATTAACGTTCTGAGGATTTCTGTAGGTATATAGAAACTTCGGGCATTCGGTACCTGTCTGTAAACCAGTATAATTTCAGCTATTGCGACAAATGACTGAGTAACTACAGTTGACAGTGCAGCGCCCCATGCACCAAAATTCGGGATTAAAAACGCATTGCCGATAATGTTCAAAATAAGCCCGATAGTGAAAACAAGATTCATTTGTTTCATGCTGCCGTTAGCCGTAAGCAGCGTTCCAAAAATATAGATTATTCCTGATGAAATGCTGCTCCAAATGAGCAGAGAAAAGACTGAAACCGTATATTCTGAGGCATCTTTCAGCATCCAATGAGATAGTTCGTCACCAAAAAATAAAACGCTGTAACTGAGTGAAGCGGTTAAGAAAAACATCCACTGATGTGCCGTTTTTAACAGATCGCCAATTTCTTCCTTTTTTTGGAGCATGCGTGCAAACATAGGCAAAAGAAGACTGGCAAAAAGATAACCTATCATATTGAAGGCATCGAGGAGTCGATAACCAAAGGCATAAACGCCAGATTGAATTTCTCCTTCAGTGCCGGGAAGCATACGTTCCAGCATAACGGCGTCTAATCGGGTATAGGCCGTCATGAGGAAAACAACCAATGCGTAGGGCCAGCTTTTACGGAGTACTGCCACAATACGGGCCGAATTCCATTTCAGGCGCAATGGGATTTTTACCTTTCTAAATAGGATAATCCAAACGCTGATTGCGGTTACAAGAAAGGAAGCTGTCTGTGCATAAACAAACCATTGAATTGTAAATCCTTCCTTCCAAGGTCCCCAAAGCAAAAAGGCCACAAAGCCGATGAGCAGTAATTTATCCAAAGCGGAAATCAGACTGTCTGTCCTGTAAAACTGCAAAGCTGCCAGATTGGATCGCAGATAAAATATAAAAGTAATAAGTACCTGATTGCAGAGCATAAGCAGCAGCAGTTCGATACTTTCGGCTTTCCCATAACCCAAAATCAGGCCGGTGATTAATGAAACGGTAAAGAAAATAAGGGCTAAAACGCCCTTCAGTGCAAGGAAATCGGGCAAATATTTGGCCAGTAGTTTGGGGTTTTGAGCAATAAACCGGCTGTTGTGTTGCTGTATTCCTAAATCACTGATGATCTGAAAAATATAGGAAAAGTTAAAAAGGGCAAAATATAAGCCGTAATCCTCCATTCCCACGCGGTTTTGAACCTGCAGGTCTATGCCAAAGGCATAAAAAGGTTTTATCAGCAGGTTGATTCCTACCAATAAAACCAGGTTTAAAAGGAATTCTTTTTTCATAAAATTGCTGCAAAAGCAGCATTTAGAAAGCTATTTTACATGCCGAACAGGCTACCTAGATTTCCAAAACCGGGAGGCAGCATCTCACTGATCATTTTTTGTGATTCACTCGCTTCAATTTCTGCTGCTTTAGCCATCGCGCGATTGACTGCCGTCAACAAAAGATCTTCCAATTCTTCTACATCGCTGTATTTGAATTCCGGATTGATTTTAATGTCCAATATCTGTCTTGTAGCATTAGCAGTAATTTTTACTGCGCCATTGCCAGCTTCTGCTTCTACTTTCATTTCGGCAAGCTTTTTTTGCATTTCAGCCTGTTTCTCCTGCATGTTTCCGAACATAGGAATTTTAATTTGAGGATTTGAAAATTTGAGAATTTGAAAATTGTATAACTTGTTGAATATTAAAAATATGAAAAATTAATAAACGGTTTCTGGTCATTAAATACTCTTATGACCTAAAACTTACTGATAAGATGACAATGACTGATTGCCAACTCTTCCGCTTTGAAACTATTATATTTTTTATCCAGTTTGACCGTTTCCAGTTCCTGCAAATTGCCTGCTCTTAAACTGAACTCCGTTACAGGCAATGACAATTCCTGATACATGTTCAAATAATCCTGATATCTCAATCTGTTCTGAGGCTGAATGCTGTTATCTATCCAAGACCATTTACTGTCAGAAAATTGCAGGAAGTTATAAATATTTATAGTCTTATCGAAATGCGCAAAATGATCCGACATATCGATAAAATGGGACATGATGCCATTTTCTTTATCTAAAACTCTTATAAAATCCTTAATAATCGGTTTTAGAATATTGGGATAAATGTGTTCAAAAGTATTGTTGGAATTTATCAGTTCTACCGAATTGTCCGGCAATGAAAGTTTGCGGGCATCTTCTATAAGATAAATAAGATTTATTTTTTTAAGAATTTCTTCAAAATTCAGTTTGTCATACTGATCATAAATTTCTGTAAAAATTGCCCAACGATCAGGCAAAACCTTGATATAATCCTTAAGTTTAGCGGCTTTTTGACAGTCCATGAAACGGTCAAAAGTGGTTTTTAATCTTTCCTTATTTGTGAGCATGGATATATCCACCGAATAGATTTTATCTGTCCCGCTGAGAAAAAATGCCAGTGGAACTATAGGATACCAGCCGGTTCCTATCTCCAGACTGCTGGCCGGAGCTGCTTTTTCGCAATATTTTGAAAATGCTGACAAATGGGAGGTCGCATGACTCAAACGATCATAGAAATACTCGTCGTTCAGATAAACGCCCTTGGTGACATACTTTTGAAACAAATAATTGATTTTATTGCCAAAAGGCAGGAAGGATATCGTTTTCTGAACAATGGCTTTTTGTTTCCACTTTTTCATGCGGCTGTTGTTTTCTCGTTAGGTTTATGTTGCATTTGAGGGTGCAAGATACAAAGTTAGAGGCGCTTTAGAAATATCAGAAGAAAATTATCCTAAATTCAATCTAAAATCTTAATATTGTAAAGCCCGTATTCATCAAACACTAATAATATCTATTATGACTGAAAAAGAAAAAATGCTCGCCCTTTTTGATCCTGCTTTATTGTCACCAAAATTCAAGGCGCTCTGCGAACATTGTTTTGATAATGGAATGGAAATTTGTCAGGGCTTTGAAATGTATAGCGATCAGGCAGATGCTTTACAGTATTTCCTGCCGGCAGAAAAATTGGCAAAGCATAAAAATGATTTTGTTATCATCGGTCAGGCTACGCACAGCGGCAGTCTTTATGCATTTTACAAAGCAGGCGGCAAAACTCAGGATGAATGGCCGGTTGTGGTTTTCGGCGATGAGGGTGGAGCCCTGGTTCTGGCAAAGGACATGGGGGATTTCCTTAGATTTCTTTCCTTGAATGTAGAACCTTATGTTGGTTCCGATTATGAAACAAATACCAATAAATTTGACCTTTATCTTTCAGAGGAAGTGGAGGAAGAAAGCCCCTTGCAGGATTATATTGAATGGATTGAAGGCAGCTATAAACTGAATAGAGTCACCTCTATAGAACAGGCTAATAAAGAAATTATCAAACCTGCACAACAGCTTTATCAAGCTAAGTTGGACCTGATAGTAAAAGCAACTGAATGATAAATAAAAAACGGATATTATCAATTAAGTAATATCCGTTTTTTTTATTGTTTGAATGACTATTGTTTTATAAACTTTAAGGTACTGTTGTCTTCAAATCGAATAAAGTACGACCCTGAAACCAAATTACTGATATCCAATAGTGAATGTCCATTGTTTGTAGTTCCTGAGATTACGCTATTACCTAAAATGTCATAAATTATATACTGTGAAGATATTGGACTGCCATTCACAATTATAAAATCTGCTGCAGGGTTCGGTTGCAGGCTGATTCGAGGAATCTCTGCACTATTTGTGCCTGTTGCGCCGCAGCTGATTTCCATAAAATAGGTAAAATCCTGTCCAGGATAAGAAGTGAAACCGGCGGCAGTAGCAGGTAGGGCTGTACCCCAATTGAGTGAAGTATAATACACTAAATTGGTGCTTGCGCTGTCGTCTCTGAAAGAATGCATTCCGTCAGTGTTGTATATAGCCATTATCCAATAATTGCCGGCAGTGAGTTGTATATCAGAGACAGGAAGTGATAAAAGTCCTGTACCAACAGTAGCTGCAGCGGTTTGAGTAAGTAGATTATTAGGTACTCCGACATTGTCATCATAAACCGCCATCTTTACCTGAGCTTCTGTACCCTGACCCAAAAGATTCAAAGAATGAAGTACTCCGGCCTGACCCAAAGTAAATTTGACACCAAGAAGGTAATTTTTATAAAAATCACCTGATTGCGAGTCAAAACCATTGCTGTTTTCATTCCCTATATTGCAGTCCTGAGTATAAGCTGTACCTGAAATAAGTAATGCAAAAAGAATTAATATTTTTTTCATTTTAAATTGATATTAGTGAACAGAAACAATCTATTAGGAACACAAATGTAAATTATAAAAAAGCCTGTATTCATGATGGAAATTATTTTTAGAGTTGACTTCTATCAATTTTAAAATAAAAAGCGAAGACAGAAAACTCTGCCTTCGCTTTTAATTTTTGTGTATTTAAATTTAAAGTATTAACCTCTTCCTTCAACCCCTAAATTCGGGATATCATCTTTGGTTATTTCGTAGAGTCTGTTTGCCTCTTCTTCTTTGAATTTCATGACCAAATTGAGCGCCTCAGGCACCACATCACTGCTGATAACAATTAGCGAACCTTTGGTTGCATGGTCGATTGCATAAGCAATTGCCTCTTTTTCAGAAGGAATAACAGTGACCTTTTTGGTTGCTGAAACTTCACGCACGCCGGCAACGATCATGGCAATGATTTCCTCTTCGGTTTTACCGCGAAGATTTTTGTCCTGACGGATGATGATCTCATCAAACATCTCGGCAGCAATGCGACCGATATCATTGTTGTCCTCTTCGCGTCTGTCGCCTATACCGGCTATGATGCCCACTTTAGGGCTGCCATCCATTTTTTCGACAAATTTCTGTAATGCTCTGAAACCGGCTGCATTATGAGCATAGTCGAGCAGGATATTGTAGTTTTTGAATTCGAAGAGGTTGAGTCGGCCGGGAGTCTGAGAAGGCGATGGAATAAAGGATTCAATTGCCACTCTGATGTCTTCGACCGAAATGCCCTGAGTGTATGCTGCAAGTACGGCAGGCAGTACATTTTGAATCATGAAAGCTGCGCGGCCGCCAAAAGTAAGCGGAACATTGATGGCTTTAGAAACCCTGATTTTCCATTCTCCTTTTGCGATAGTAATAAATCCGTCTTCGTAAATGGCGGACAGGCCTCCATTTCTCATGTGTTTTTGAATGCGTTCATTGTGCTCGTCCATAGAGAAAAGCGCAACATGTACACCTTCCTGCAGGCCGGAACGCATGTCATAAACGCGGTCATCATCGGCATTCAAAATTGCATAACCACCGGGCATCACCGTTTCCGGAATAACACCCTTTACTTTTGCCAACTGATCGAGGGTGTGAATACCTTTCAAGCCCAAATGGTCGGCAGCGACATTGGTCACAATTCCGACATTGCATTTTTTGAAACCAAGACCTGCACGGAGCAAACCACCGCGGGCGCATTCCAAAACAGCAAAATCAACTGTCGGATCTTTTAGTACAAATTCGGCAGAATTTGGACCGGTACAGTCGCCGGACATCAGCAGTCTGTTTTGAATGTACACACCGTCAGTTGTGGTATAGCCTACTTTGTAGCCCTTCATTCTCGCAATGTGAGCAATTAGTCGGGTAGTTGTTGTTTTGCCATTCGTACCGGTAACCGCGATAATTGGAATACGGGAGGTTGCTCCATTGGGATAAAGCATATCGATCACATGGGCAGCAACATTACGCGGTAAACCGCTCGTAGGAGCGAGGTGCATACGGAAACCCGGAGCAGCATTTACCTCAAGTACAGCACCGCGAGTATCCGGCAATGGTTGTGTTATGTCAGTGGTCATAACGTCAATACCACATATGTCAAGACCTACAATTTTAGCGATGCGCTCCGCCATAAAAACATTGTAAGGGTGAACGATATCGGTTACATCCTCGGCTGTACCGCCTGTTGAGAGGTTGGCGGTGTCTTTTACGTATAGAATTCTGTCTTTTTCGAGGACAGAGCTCAGGGTGAGCCCCTTTTCTTCAAGAATATTATTGGTAATTGGGTCAACTTCAATCTGAGTCAGTGTTTTTTCATGGCCATAGCCGCGGCGTGGGTCTTTGTTTACTTCGTCGATTAGCTGTTGTATGGTTGAAACGCCGTCGCCGATAACATGTGCGGGCGTACGCTTGGCTGCTGCCACCAATTTGTAATTAACTACCAAAATGCGGTAGTCAAAACCTGTGATAAAGCGTTCAACGATAACGGAACGTGATACTTTTTTGGCTTCTTCGAAAGCGAAAAGTGCAGTGTCCATATCCAAAATATTGATGGTAATACCACGTCCGTGATTACCATTGATTGGTTTGATAACAACAGGAAAGCCCAATTTGTCAATGGCTTCTCGCAAGCCAACCTCTGATTTTATAACTTCACCGCGCGGAACCGGTACTTCATATTGTTCCAACAGATATTTGGTATCTTCTTTATCGCAGGCAATTTCTACACCGATACTGCTGGTTTGACTTGTAACAGTAGCCTGAATTCGTTTCTGATTGGCGCCATATCCCAATTGGCATAGTGAATACTTGTTGAGACGGATCCATGGAATACCTCTCATTTCAGCTTCCATAACAAGTGAGGAAGTACTTGGCCCGAGAGCTTCTTTTTCACGAATAACACGCATTTCCTGAATGTCGGCAGCCAAATCGTAATCTGAGCCGTCAATAAGTGCTTTTGCTATGCGGAATGCAGATTCTGCGGCAAATCGGCCAACTTTTTCTTCAATATAATCGAAAACGACAAAGTAAACGCCATCTTCGCCATAAGTACGGGTGCGGCCAAAACCGACTTCCATGCCTGCAAGAGATTGAATTTCAAGTGCAATATGTTCAATGACATGTCCCATCCAGGTACCTTCATCCACTCTTTGGAAGAATCCGCCCGGACAGCCTACAGAGCAGCGGTGTTCGTACATTCCTGGGAACATAGCCTGCAGTCGTTCCCTGAAACCGGGAATAGAATTGGTTGGTTTGTGCTCCATCTCCTGAAGATCGAGCACCATGACAATGAGTTTGTGACGGCGTACAGACCAATAATTTGGCCCACGCATAGCGTTAATTTCGCGAATTTTCATAAGTTTATTTACTATTCTTTTGATTAGCAGTTTATTGGTGTCAGGTATCAGAATTTATCAACAGTGCCTGAAAATTTGATTCGGGCCAGTTGTCAATACACATCTGTAAGATAATTGATTTTTTGAAATCTGTTAAAATAATAGCTATTTATATGGATATTTTTTTAAGATGCAGAAGAAAATTAGCATAAATAAATATTTGACAATTTTTTGCAGTCTGATAGCCAAAAGACTCCAATAGGCAGGATTTTAATAAAATAAGAGTCTGTTTGGGATTTCAACAGAAAAAAACCTACTTCTGCACAAGACCATTTCTGGTCAAAAATGCGCCTAAATCTTCTTTCTTAATAGCTGCCGCCATCAGGTCGGGGAATAATTTAGGGGTACAGGCAAAGGCAGGAATGCCCAAATCTGCAAATTTATTGGCCATGTTTTTATCGTACATGGGAGATCCCTCATCGTTGAGCGCCAAAAGGCAGATAAACTGTACACCTGAAGCCTTTATATTTGCTACTCTGCGCAACATATCGTTGGCATTTCCTCCTTCGTAAAGATCCGAAATAAGCACTAAAATTGTGTCGGAAGGATTTCTTATAATCTGTTCTACATAAGCTAGTGCACGATTGATATCGGTGCCACCGCCCAATTGAGTGCCAAAAAGGAGTTCAACCGGGTCATTGAGTTCTTTTGTTAAGTCTACAACTGCGGTATCAAAAACAACCATCTGTGTTCTGACTGCAGGAAGAGAGGCCAAAACAGCACCGAAAACTGAACTGTACACTACAGAACTGCCCATGGAACCGCTTTGGTCGACACAAAGAATAATCTCTCTGAGGGCCTGACCTCTTCGGCCATGTCCAAGCAGATTTTGCGGGATAACAGTTTTATAGTCTGACTGATAATGCTTTAGATTTATTCTGATGGTCTTGTTCCAGTCAATTTCATTGAACTTGGGTCTGCGATTACGGACAGAACGGCTCAATGCGCCCATAACTGCTTCGCGCAGCGGATTCTGCATTTTTTTTACCAATTCTTCCACTACTTTTCGGACAACAATGCGGGCTGTCTGTCTGGTTTTTTCGGGAATGATTTTATTGAGAGATAACAAAGTAGTTACCAGATTGATATCCGGCTGTACAGCTTCCAGCAATTCAGGTTCGAGTAGCATTCTTTCAAGACCTAAACGCTCCATTGCATCTTTCTGCATCACCTGAACTACATCAGTTTTAAAGTATTTGCGGATGTCGCCCAGCCAACGGCTCACTTTTGGGGAAGATTTTCCTAAACCGCCCTTTGCTTCTTCTCCGTAAAGTGATTCCAAGGTTTTATCAATTCCAGATGCTATATTATCCAAAGCAATCTTATCTTCATCATTATCAGCATCTTCTCCAAGAATCAGCCGCCATTTTTCCAAACGGCTCAAATCTCCTAAATTGTTGATATCTTCGTTATTCATGCTGAATTGAGTTGACAGAAAAATAAAAAATGCATATCTGTTTGTACAAATATGCATTTTAAAAATTGCTTTAACAAGCAAAGATTACTAAAGCAGTAGTTAAGGCATATCTACAGAAACTATTTTGCCAAATTGATAGTTTTCTGTTTTTAGTACATTTCCATTTTTATCCCAATAAGTCCAAGCGCCATGCTGACTTTGCGCCCACTGGTGTATACTGTGAGAAGGGGGAGTTTTGGAAGTACCCTCCATTTTTAATTTGCCGTTTTCCCAATAGGTACGAACAATGATCATCTGTGTTTCGGTATGTTCAATGATTTCTCTTAGCAGAACACCACTTTCGTTCCATTCTTTGAATTCACCGCTCATTACATTGTTGATAGAGAAGAATTCGCGCTGTTTTTTGCCATTTGCATACCAGGAACGGTAGCTTCCGTGTACTTTTGTGTTTTTCATCATTACATCCTCCTCGCGCTGACCGTTTTCGAACCAGCGTTTTACAACGCCGTACTGTTCACCATCTTTGTAAGGAATCATGGACTTCATTTGTCCGCTTGGGTAGTATTCGTAATCTACAGTTTTGCCCGGGCTTTCAATTTTTGATTCAAAATATTTCGTTCCTTTGGCGTCCCACATCATACGCGGCGCAGAAGGTTTACAAAGGTTAAATTGTGTTTCTTCAGCTTTTGCGCCATTTGGGTGGTATCTTATAGCTTTACCTACCGGACAACCGCCCAGGTAATTTATTTGAGCGAATATCTTTCCGTCAGGAAAGTAAAAACTCCATTCTCCGTCACGGGCAGGAACAGATGAGTGATCGTCTACAGATGAGCTTTTATTTCTTTTAAAAGGCTCGTGGACAGTATTGGTTTTTTTTCCGGAATAGCTGCCTACCGCTTCCAATTGACCGCTTGAGTAGTAATATTTCCATTGTCCTGATCTGATACCGGCATCGTTCACTTGTCCTTCACTCTTTACTTTGCCATTTTCCCAAATTGTTTTTTTGGGCTGTTGTGCTGCAATGCTGTTGATGAGAATACAGGAAATTATAAAAACAAAAATGGTCTTGAATTGAATAATATTGGAGCATCTGCTGTCGCCGCTCATAATGATTTGGTTTATATAGTTTTAGTCAGAGGGTTTTTTGAGACACTGCATAGCGTAGCCAAGCACAATCCTTTTTTTATCCGATGCAAATGTAAATAATAATTAACATAATACTAAGCAATTGTTATACTTATTTCCAATGAAATCCCGATGAAAATCATTGTAAACTGTAATTTTTGTTTGGAAATCAAAAGGCCAAATTTAGAATCTGCAATTAAATCTTATCATTTTGCAGTTGTTTTAATTGCCAGAAATTTTCTGATGTTGTATTCCTCGTTATAATAGTTTAAATAATCTTTTCCGAACCATTTTCTTCTTCTTTTTGCTTTGTGAACAAGTCTGACAGTTTTAGTCGGACTGACTATTAAAACCCCAACACCTCTTGCTTTGCAAATTTTAAAAAGATTATTTTGAAGTTTTGGGTTAATCAAATCGAAGGCATCGTAAGAAAAGGAGAGCCACTGTTCATTAGCAGGGTATTGAAATACCTGTTTGATCACTTTCATTTCCTGGTAACGGTGACTGTTTTTGAAAATCTGGGCATAAGTAATTGTTGCAGCTGTCCAAACTGAAAGTGGAATACCCAGTTGAATGAAAGGGGGGTATTCCATCATGTTCCATACAAAAAACATAATGCCGCTCAATGATGTAATGAGCATGCCTTTCCAGATACTGTCTCGTATCCAAAGGCTGTTCACTCTATAAGGTTTTAGTGCAGGCAATGTTTTGTGGGATTTGGCTTCCATAGTAATAACATAAGCATTTCGTCTGGATTTTCGGTAGGCGAGGAGCCCATCAGCCCTTTTCATGCCGTATTTTTTCTTGGTTCTTTCTTCAAGATTACTGTAAATATGAGATCTTCCCCATCTTCGATAGTAATTTTCGAGATAATTTTGCGCAATTTCCTGTACTGTCCTTTCAATAAGTCTGTCTTCTTCCTTGATTTTTGTTGACTTAGCCATAAATGTGTTTTAACTGATATACAATAGTTTGTTCTATAATATCAGGTCTGAAAGGTCATCTATGTACAAATATAAGTTTTTTTTACCAATAACACAAGTCGATTCCGCTCACATATTTGGAATTTTTACTGCGTCGGTAAGGCAGGTATTGTGTTATTCTGTCTGCGGCAGCATCGAGAGATTCGTCATATTTCAGTTCAAGAATGCAGGTATTATTTTCATTGAAATGGTGCTTATTGATAAATGCCTCTGGCATCATTGGCGCAAAACGGAGATTCCAATCTAGCGTAATTCTAAATTCTTTGTTGGGAGTTGCCAGGTATAACCGTTGATAAGAGTTGAAAAGCGTTGGTCTTAGAGCCTTTCCTGTTTCGGGGCAGAGGTTGTTTACCTGAGTTACCAGTTTTTTTATTTCCAGAAAGGAAAAAGCCTCCAACTGGTAATTCTTTTTATCGCCAACTTCATTGTTTCGGAATTTTATTTCCAATACAGGTTCCTCAATATTCAACGTTTCCGAACCATACCAGCGAACGCGGTATTTTCTTCTTTCTGCCAATCCTTCCACATTGTCTTTATATGTACTGAACCCGGGTGTATCAAAATAAACATTATTTACCTGTCTCTCGGGATGGAGCAGCCTGAAGCCTGCGGGATGCATGCGCATTCCCTGTAGGATAAGTGCAGGACTGAGTCCTTCAATTCGGTATTTTCTTTCGTATCGCAAGTTTTTAGTGGGTATTTGGTACTTGGCAGTGGGTACTTGGTATCTTTTAGTCCTTCGGTTTTTTTAATCTATTCGGTTTTTTATTTACAATCAAACCCTTTTCGGGGACTGAACCCAACAGCTCCGTCTGCTCTCTCTTTGGAACAGGGTTCCTCTTTTAACTTAAAAGCCCTACCTCATCGATTGACAAGATAGGGACTTTTATGTTATTCACAAATCCAATTAAAATAGAAAATCTATATTTAATTATTTGTTGTCTTCATTGTTTTTGTCTTCGCCTTCTTTGAGTTGTTCTTTCAATTCAGAGAAAATGTTCAGGTCGCCCAATGTGCTTCCTTCAACTTTACTTTGAACTTTTTTCAGATCATCCTTAGGACCTTCTTTCTCAAATTTGCGTTTTTCGCTTTTTTCGCCTTTTTCGCCTTTTTCAACTTTTTCGCCTTTCTCTTCATTGCTATCCTTTTTCATGTCAGAATAGTAACGTGTGTGAGAAACGAGAATGCGTTTGTCATCGCGATTGAATTCGATAACTTTGAAAAGCAGTGTTTCCTCAACTTCAGCAAGAGTACCATCTTCTTTTTTCACGTGACGGATAGGAGCAAATGCTTCCAAGCCGTAAGGAAGAAGAACGATAGCGCCACGATCATCACGACGCAATACAGTTGCTTCGTGAACTGAACCTACAGGGAACAGATTTTCAAACGTATCCCAAGGGTTTTCTTCAAGCTGTTTGTGGCCCAAAGAAAGTTTGCGATTGTCTTTATCTACTTCCAACACGATAACATCGAGTTTTTCACCAATTTTAGTGAACTCGGCAGGGTGTGCGAAGCGTTTTGTCCAAGAAAGGTCAGAGATGTGAATCATACCGCCTATACCTTCTTCAAGCTCGATGAATACGCCATAAGGAGTAAGGTTTTTCACCTCGCCGCTGTGACGGGTACCTTTAGCATATTTATCTTCAATGTGAGACCAAGGATCATCGCTCAACTGTTTCAAGCTGAGTGACATTTTGCGCTCATCACGATCGATAGTAACCACTTTCGCTTTGAAAGTTTCACCTTCTTTGAAGAATTCGCGTGAGTTGATTGGCTGACTGCTCCAAGAGATTTCGGAAACGTGGATAAGACCTTCAACGCCCGGTGTGATTTCAAGAAAAGCGCCGTAATCTTCGATATTGACGATTTTACCTTCAACAACTGAACCCGGTTGTACATCAGCAGGCAATACGTCCCATGGGTGCGAAGTCAACTGTTTCAAGCTCAGAGAGATACGTTTTTTGTCGTCGTTGAAGTCCAAAACTACAACGTTCAATTTCTGACCGTTGTGGAGTACATCGCTTGGGTGTTTTATACGGCCCCAAGAGATATCAGTAATGTAAAGTAGACCGTCTACGCCACCAAGATCGAGGAATGCTCCGAAATCAGTGATGTTTTTAACAGTACCTTCCAATACCTGACCTTTCTCCAATTTGGAGATAATTTCAGCACGTTGAGCTTCAAGATCGCTCTCGATAAGTGCTTTGTGCGAAACTACGGCATTTTTGATAGACTCGTTGATTTTAACAACTTTGAAGTCCATAGTTTTACCTACGAACATATCGTAATCCATGATTGGTTTGATGTCGATCTGTGAACCGGGCAAGAATGTTTCCAAGCCGTTTACATCAACGATAAGACCACCTTTGGTTTTGCTGATTACAGAACCTGTAACGACAAAACCTTCTTCAAAAGCGCGAACGATATTATCCCATGCACGCAGCAATTTAGCTTTGCGGCGGGAAAGAACGAGACGACCGTTTCTGTCTTCAGGATTTTCAACATAAACTTCTACAGTGTCACCAACTTTGAGGCCCGGCATGTCACGGAACTCAGAAAGAGGAACCAAACCATCTGATTTGTAGTTTAAGTCGATCAGTACATCGCTATCCAAAATTGTAACAACACGACCGGCTACAATTTCGAATTCTTTGATTGAACTCAAAGTCTGATCGTATTCATTTAGGAATGCATCAACTTCAGCTGTGCTGTAGGTGTTTTGGCCACTTTTGCCCAAACTCCAGTTAAAATCGTCGTGAGCAGTTACTATTACTGCTACAACTTCTACTTGTGTGTTTTCGTTTTCCATTGTAATTTATGGAAGGTTCCCATCCGGGACGGTTTTAGTTAAAAAATAGATTAAGACGCGTTTTTAAGCCATACTTGGCCAAAAAGTGCTGCAAAGGTAGTGTTTTTATTTAAAATTAAGAATAATTAATTGAAAATTTTACTGGGTTTTATTGAATGAAAAGAAGGTAACATGAGTCCAATAGGGTTCAAGGCAGGTAGGATCATTTTTGATTTCCTGAAGCCAACGGTATTTATTGATACTGCTGAATAAGTCTAAAGGTTTGACCATAAGGATTTCTTCTATGTCTTTAGCAATCTTGCAGACACTGACAAAAACGGCAGTATTTTCTTTTTCGATACGGTAGTCATCAGTAGCAGTCAAATCATAAGCTTCTCCACCTTCCATAAAAAAATAATCCAGCACTCTGTCAGGGTGTTTTTCAAAGAAAGCTTTTGTATCTTTGATATACCCGTTAATTGTTAGACCATCAATAGTTGGTTGTGTGGCCAAAAACGCATAAAAATCATAAAAACGCTGCAGACCGGCTTTGAAATCTGATTTAATTGCAATAGGATGCGGATAGTTCCACAACTGTGATTCAGACATAGAACAATTAATACCCAGTAAAATTTTGTACACTAATGGTACTTCATTTCTGTTTTCAGAAATGTCCCGTATTTTTTTCAGCTCGGAATCAGCG
>CAINVS010000440.1 GCA_903854205.1 uncultured Bacteroidota bacterium
TATTAAAAAAATTATCAATACAAATAGCTTAACTTTAAATTACAACTGAAACAATGGCAAAACATACTAAATGCCTGATTATCGGCTCAGGTCCTGCAGGTTATACGGCAGCAATTTATGCGTCAAGAGCCGGTTTGAATCCTGTGCTTTATACTGGTTCAGAACCCGGCGGACAACTTATGATTACCACTGAAGTAGAAAACTTTCCGGGTTATCCTGATGGAGTTGTTGGTCCGGCACTTATGGAAGATCTTCGTCGACAGGCTGAAAGATTCGGAACTGAAATTAATATTGGAGTATTGATTGAAAAAGTTGATTTTACAGGTCCTGTTCATAAAGTTTGGACAGATGCAGGAGAGGAAGTTCATGCTGACACCGTAATAATTGCAACAGGTGCTTCTGCAAAATGGTTGGGCTTGCCATCAGAGCAGCGCCTCACCAATCATGGGGTTTCCGCCTGTGCTGTCTGTGACGGCTTTTTCTTCCGCGGAAAAACGGTAGCTGTTGTAGGTGGTGGTGATACAGCCTGTGAAGAGGCAAGCTATCTTTCCAAGCTTTGCCCCACAGTTCACCTTTTTGTGCGTAAGAATGAATTGAGGGCATCCAAAATTATGCAGGATCGTATTTTTAAATCAACAAACATAACTGTTCACTGGAATACTCAAATAGATGAGATTTTGGGAGAGGACCATGTTTCAGGGGTACGTATTTTAAATAACAAAACTAACGAAAAAGCAGAACTGAATCTTGATGCAGTATTTGTAGCTATAGGACATAAACCAAATACAGACATTTTTAATGATTGGATTACAATGGACGAAACAGGATATATTACTGTCGCTCATCCGGGCACTTCTAAAACCAATATTCCAGGTGTTTTTGCGTCAGGGGATGCTGCAGATAAGATTTATCGACAGGCAGTTACTGCAGCTGGCACAGGATGTATGGCTGCGTTGGATGCAGAGCGATATCTTACTGAAATGGGAATCCATTAACATAAACATAAAAGCCGCCTTTTAGGCGGCTTTTTATGTTTATATACCTGCCGCTCAATTATTTCTAAACAGATATTTCCGTAGTATTAACCAATATATATTTGTTGTTTTACAAAAACTTAATATTAAATATTACATTTTTCAGAAAATAAGCACTATCTTTGATAGCAACTAAGGTTCATTTAATATAATCTTCCGTTTCGTTTAAATGAGTCTGTTTTGTATTGAATATTATATTTAAATCTAATAAGGATGAAATATACTCTTCTGTCATTTTTGCTTTTGACATTTTTAACTACAAATGGTCAGGGGCCTCAAACTAATCCTGCAGCAGAAGCTCTTGTAAAAGACTACTTTACTGTAGTTGATAAAATGCCCATATTTCCGGGTTGTGAGATGATTCTAAATTTGGAAGAACGTCAACTATGTACAGAAGTACAATTTATAAATTTCATTGAAGGCAATATCGCATACCCCAAGCAAGCTCTAGATATGGGTTGCGAAGGTACTGTTATTGTGAGTTTTATAATCAGAAAAGAAGGAAGTCTTACTGACATTGAAATTTTAAAAGATCAGACACCCGGTTGTGGATTAAAGGAAGAAACACTTAAGTTTTTTCGAAATTATATGCTTTCAGGTATGAAATGGTATCCCGGTTCACACAACGGAGAAAGAGTTAACGTAAAAATGGTTCTTCCTATAAAATTTAGCATACAAGAAAAACCCAAAAAAAATACTTCCAATAAAAGGAAGAAATCTTAAAGCAAATTTAAAATATTCTCTTTCTGATTTTGGATTCGGCTCGTGAATCCTTTATAAAGTATACTTACTCAGGTATCATATTATAAAATTAAGGACAATTTTATTGCCTCCTTTTTGCCACAAAAGTTTCTTTAATGCTGTCTTATAGGAATGGCCTGATTTTTTCACGCCAACTTCATAGAGATTTTTATCCAATTAAATTATAACTTAAATTTAAAGCATGAAATACTCACTCATTGCAGTATTATTTTTGTTTACTGCTATGCATATCGATGCTCAAAATGAAATCGACACAAAATTTCTTGTAAACAGTTGGAAAGTTGTCAGCTTGGGTGAAAATGCCTTGCCTACTGAAGATTTTTTGATGATTTTTAAATTTACAGAAGAAGGAGTTGTGACAATCGGATCTACCTATTCTGTTCAGGCGGCTAATTATAAATTAGAAAATAATAAAATTTCCATCAGTTCAGAAGAGGTGGTAGAAACTTGGGAAATTAAAAAATTGACAGCCGATGAGTTTGTATTTTATGAAGAAAGAAGCGGAGATGTAAAATTGGTAGTTACAACTGAAGAATTCCCTGCTGTTGTAACACCTATTGAAGCACTTGAATTTGAAGAACCTAAGATTGAAGAAACTAAGATTGAAGAACCTAAGATTGAAGAACCAGTTATTAATTCTATAGAAACCGACTATCAACCTTCTAAGAAAACTAAAAAATTAATGATTGGTACCTGGTCTGTTATAAGTATTGGTAATATTTCTGCACCCGAAGGAATGAGTTTGGAAATAATACTCTCAAAAGAAGGCAAAGTTGAGATGCTGTCCAATGGCGAAAAAAATGTATCCGGAAATTGGAAACTTAGTGAGGACAAGAAAAAAATCAATATCAGCGGAGAACTCAATAACGAAGTTTGGGGTATTAAATCCCTTGATAAATCAAATATGGTAATTGTAGAAGCAATGGCCGGTGATATTGTACTGAAACGCAAAGCTGATAAGAAAAAGAAATAATATGTTATCCGAAGCGGAAAAACGCCATAATCCCTGGAAAACATTATCCGGAGAAGTCAAATATGACAATAAATGGATTAATGTTACAGAGTATGCTGTAATAAATCCTTCCGGCAATCCGGGTATCTACGGTAAAGTACATTTTAAAAATATTGCAGTAGGCGTAATTCCACTCGATGAAAATAACTTTACTTACCTGGTTGGACAATTCAGATATACGCTCGATGAATACAGTTGGGAAATGCCCGAGGGGGGCTGTCTAATTGGCACAGAGTCAATACTGGAAACTGCAAAAAGAGAATTGTTGGAGGAAACAGGTCTGATTGCAGAGGAGTGGACAGAATTGATGAAACTTCATACCTCCAATTCTGTGAGCGATGAAGTCGGATATGCTTTTGTTGCCCGTAAACTCAGTCAGTCAGTTTCGAATCCTGAAGAAACCGAAGAATTAAAAATTTGGAAATTGCCTTTTGAAGAAGCATTGGAAATGGTACTTATCGGTCAAATAACCGATGCATTTACCTGCATGGCCTTTCTGAAACTTAAAATTATAATGGATAGAGACTTTGTATGATAAATAAAATGAGCTAAGCGAAACCGCTTAGCTCATTTTATTTTTAGGACAAGTCAATTAAAAATTACTTGGATTCGTAAAATTTTGTGTAAACTTTCTTATGCGGATATTCAGGCAGTATGTTTGGTGGAGGGAAATCTATAAGCCCACTGCAGTTAATTTTTTCAGCTTCATATTCAATAATTTCATAA
>CAINVS010000441.1 GCA_903854205.1 uncultured Bacteroidota bacterium
AGGTATTTTCGTTTTAAAATTTGAAGATTTAATAAACCAATTATCGGTATTCATGGCAGATATTTTTAAGCTAATTTAAGTCAAAGATAGCTTTTTTGGCATATTTAACAGCTTAAAAAAGCAAAAAAGCTCATAATAATAACATATATGATTAGTCAATGGAAAATTTTTTAAATTAATTCCATATTTATTCTCAGGAAATTTATTTTGAGAACTTAACCATGATCTTAATAATGTTGTATTGTATATAATTTAGGGTTAAGTTAAAAGTATTAAAATTGAAAATTATGATTAGAATAACTTAACATTCGTAAGATTTTTCAAGCTCATTGTCATTAAAATGAAGCATCATAATAATTTCAAGATATTCTCTGTCGATTTCATCAAAAGCAGCATATTCAGTACTATCTACATCAAAAACAGCTATTAGTTTTTTGTCAGCATCGAAAACAGGAATAACAATCTCTGAGTTACTGCGATTGTCACAGGCTAAATGTTCCGAATCTGCATGTACGTCTTTGATTAGTTGTGTTGTTTCAGTTCTTGCAGCTCTGCCGCAAATTCCTTTGCTGAAAGGTATATGCAGGCATCCAAGTGTCCCCTGATAGGGGCCAATGACCAGTGTACCCTTGTGTACGCAGTAAAACCCAACCCAAAAATAATATGGGATGTATTCTTTTAAAATACAATTGATACTTGCCATTTTTGTGATCATAAGTGTTTCACCCATTAGAACTGCATTTATTTCTCTTAGTGCATCTTTGTATACGGCTTGTTTTTCTGTTGTTGTCATCTGAAATTTCTATAAATCTTGGGGGTAAATGATAGTAAAGTGATAAAAATCATAATACAAGTCATCCTAAACTAATAAAAAAAGCTATAGATTGCAGTTAATAAAGCTGTGTGACCTGTAATTCATCTATGAACAAATATTTCAGTATTTGGTTGTTTATTATATAACAAAAAATTAGAATATGTTAAAATATACCGATCAGATGGGGCAGGTTTTGGAGTTGGCCTACACTCCAAAACGCATTGTATCAATAGTGCCATCTCAAACAGAATTGCTGGCACATTGGGGGCAGGAAGACAAAATTGTAGGTATAACCAAGTTTTGTATACATCCGGAAAGCTGTTTTAAAAATAAAACCAAAGTTGGCGGCACAAAAAAGCTGAACATGTCAGTAATTGAAGCCCTTCAGCCCGATTTGATCATTGGCAATATGGAGGAAAACGAACAGGAAGATATTGAATATCTGAAGTCGAAATTTCCTGTGTGGATGAGCAATATTAAAAATTTGGACGATTGTTATAAAATGATGTCTGCTTTGGGTGAACTTTTGGATTGCCGGGCTGAGTCAGAAAAAATGATTCGCACAATGAAACATGAGTTTTCTTTACTCTCAGCATATTTACCCGATGCAGGAAAAAAGAAAGTAGCATATTTTATTTGGCAGGAACCGCTTATGGTTGCTGCAGGAGACACATTTATACATGAAATGTTAAAAATTGCAGGTTACTGTAATGTATTTTCGGGCCATCAAAGATATCCGCAGATACAACCTTCTGAACTTCAGGCTGCCGAACCTGATTTGATTTTCCTATCTTCTGAACCTTATCCTTTTGGAGAAAAACATATAGCATATTTTAATCACTTATGTCCCGATGTTAGGGCTGTAGTAGTAGACGGAGAGCTATTTTCCTGGTATGGCAGCCGGTTGCTTGCCGCGCCTGAGTATTTTAAAAATTTACATGCATTACTTGCTTGATTAAAGTTAATTGTGTAATTTATTTTAACAAACAATAGATATTCATTTAAATAATTTTAGTACAAAATTTGTCAATTATTTATTAAAAGAATAAAAGCAAAATAGTGCTTAAAAAATATGGCCGTGACTAAAGTACAAATATTTATTCCCTGTTTTATTGATCAGCTTTTCCCTCAGACGGCAGTAAACATGGTCAAGATTCTAAGAATTGCCGGCTGTGAGGTGGATTACAATTCAAATCAGACCTGTTGCGGACAACCCGCATTTAATTCAGGTTTTTGGGATGAGGCCAAAACAGTTGCCGTAAAGTGGGTGAACGATATGGCTAAATTGCCATTTCCTATTGTGTCTCCTTCTTCTTCTTGTGTAGGCTTTGTGCGCAACTATATGTGCGACATGGAGTTGAATTCTAATGAATACCTTAACATAAAAGATCAGACCTTTGAATTTAGCGAGTTTTTGGTTAATACCCTAAATAAAACAGATTTTGGCGCTGTTTTGAATGCTAAGGCCGTTTATCATGATTCCTGCGCAGCTTTGCGCGAATGTAAGATACATGAGGCTCCACGCAAACTCTTGGCCAATGTAAAGGGTCTGGAATTATTGGACCTGCCGGATGCTGATCAGTGCTGTGGTTTTGGCGGTACTTTTTCGGTTAAGTTTGAACCTATTTCAGCTGCAATGGCAGAAAAAAAAGTACAAAACGCTCTTTCTGTTGGAGCTGAATATATTATTTCGGCCGATTTATCCTGTCTGATGCAGTTGGACGGATACATCAAAAAACATAAATTACCGATAAAAGTCATGCATATTGTGGATGTGTTGTGTGGTGTTTAAAGAAAATAGTATCAGGTATCATGTATCAAGTTTCAGCAATTATCATTATATAAAAGAGATTCGTATTTTCTATTCTATATTTCAAACTAATACGATTGAGGCACAGTTGAACTTAGTCATAAATTGCCTAAAACAATGCCCGCAATCCTTTCAGTTGCGGGCATTGCTCTATGGTTCAGGCACCTAACTTCCTAATTTTCCGATCCTGGTCACTGATTACTAATTTACTCCTTCATCTCCCAAACCCATGCTCCGGTTTCATTTAAATAGCCGACACTGTTGCCATTTTCTACACGGAACAGACCATTTCCGGAATAGGCTACATATTCATAAGCAGGAGGAATAACCACTTCACCTTTGGCATTTACAACGCCCTGTTTCTGCTGGATTTTTACCTTGGCATAACCCTGATCAAAGGCGTCAATATCATAATATTTAGGCGTAATCATTTTCAATCCTCTGCTGTTGATGACACCCCATTGGCTGGAAATCTGAACAGGAGCAACACCATCGCTGAAGCGGTGAGCAGCTTGAAAATTATTTGGACTCTGTCTTTGCAGGTCTTCACGAAGAAAATAATAGGAAGCATAAGAAGCTTTTACCAAAGCTAATTCTTCAGAAACATCCATAATTGTACTCACATTTGGCGCTACAATAAAATTGCCGTTGGTATCGATAAGGCCGGATTCATTGTATTTTTTATGCACAATAGCTCTTCCGCTTTGGAAATTACCGGCTTTAAAAAACTGAGCAGGCACAACTGTTTCACCTTGTGGATTTACAAAACCATATTTGCCGTCTTCATCTGTAAAATAGCAGAGGCCGTTGTTTACTGCACCCAATTGTTTGAACTGGGATTTGCAGATTTCTTTGCCTGTACTGTCTATGATGCCATAGTTTGTGTTTTTTGCAATTGCTTTGTCACCATAACCATGTCTTCTTACAATGGCATAACCCTCGCTGAAATCGTTGATTTCGTCATAAACGCCCTTTGTTACCAAATCTCCGTTTCTATTCATCATGGCATAGCCTTTGCTGCCCATTTTTACTTTGGCAAGTCCATATTCATTAAATTCTTCAATTCTTAAGTAACTCTTTTTAGGCTTTGCAATCCATTCTCCTTTGACATTGATAACACCCCAACCTTTGTTTTTATCGTAAACTCGGGCCAGGCCATTTTCAAATTCATTGGCTTTGCTGAATTCGCCCTGCAGCACAATTTCTGCCTGCTGATTAATATATACAATCTGTCCGTTTTTATTCTGAACCCAGGCGATGCCTTCTTTAAATTTTCCAACGCGCATGAATTGAGTCTTTATGACAAAATTTCCGCTTTTATCAATAAATCCCCAACTGCCTTTGTTGTAAACAGCTGCCAGTCCTTCACTGAAATCCTCTGTCATTCTGTAACTGCAACTGACAACCTCTTCCCCTTTTTCATTTACAAAACCCCAAAGACTCCCTTTTCTGACAGCTACCAGACCTTCAGAAAAATTTCTCAGTTTTTCATACTGTAGCGGCACAATTACTCTTGCTTCATTGTCGATATACCCGGTTTTGCTTTGGTTTTGAGCTATATAAAACAGGTTTTTATTGGAATTCGGTATATAATTCATGTCATCATAAACCAAAGGCAGCACCAATTCTCCGCGAGCATCAATCAGCCCCCATTTTTTGTTTTTATAGACCATTGCGCGTTCGTTTGAGAAGGCTACAACATGCTCATACTTTGCCTTTGTACCGTCAACGATCCATTTTCCATCAGTACCTATAAAGCCCCATTCTGTGTCTTCCGAATAAACAACTCCTTTGCTGAGGGTATTGAGTGAAAAACCGTCAAATTCATAGCGGCAAATGAGGTTGTTGAAAAAAGAAACTGCATTTCCCAAATTTCGGCTGATTTTGCCTTTCATATCCAGTGCCAAGGTGCCGGTTTTAGTACAAGCAGCTTTACCTTCCTGAAATTCACCGATATAGGTCATTCCTTTCATAAGGATTTTCCCTCTATTATTGATCAGACCATATTTGCCGCCAACGAATATGCATCTGGCCACATTCAATGAATCGTCCAAAAAGTCACTCATTTGCACATGAATCAATTCAGGTTTGGTTACCGGTTTACCGATCTGATTGTTGATGACAACCCAAACAGAGTTGATGGTTGCATTTGCAGAATTCATGCGCAGTTCACCGCCTATTTCTCTTTTTGAAATTTCAGCGAGGCAGAAGTTCAGCTCAGGGTAATTAATAAATTTATCGTAAGATGGCGCCAATACAAATTGATTGGTTTTTGTATTGAAAATGCCAAACTTGTTATTTTTACCAAACATCCAGACCATACTGTCATTAATTTCCCTTTTCTCTCTGGGATTTACAAAATTTGTACGGGAAGTATTTGGCAGGTTTTGATTTAATTCTACAACCAGTGTTTTGAAGTTGGAAAATTGAGCTTCTTCTTCGAAACGGCCATTTTCATCAAAAGTGAAAATTGTCAGATTTTTGTCTATTTTTAACTTGATGTTATTATTTTCTATATTAAATACGGGGTATTTTATTTGCAGTGTTATTTCACCTTTTGCATTGATTGCTCCATAAAGACCGTCAAGCGAAACTTTCGCGATACTGCCTTCGAGCGGACCAATATAGTCCAGTTTCAATATACTTGGGGATTGATTCCCTGAATTATAAAGAGACCATTTTAAATCCTCGGCAGACTGTACACGATATATATCAGCGTTGAACTGTTGTATATCATGAAAACTGTCGGGCAAAACTACATTCCCGTTTATATCCAGAAGGCCAAAATGCCCCTCAGTTTTGCTGAAAATTACATTGTTTTGCTGAAAATATTTTACAGTTTTGTAATTATCTAGAATTACCTTATTTGCTGATAAGGAAAATAGGTCTGTTTTTTCATTTTTAAACACAGTAATGAAATCTTCAAACATTTCTTTTATTTGGTCCCATTTATGTTCTGTCAGTGCAAATCCTTCTTTTGTAAAAATAGCCCAGTGTTTGTCTTTTTTAACTGCAAAGCATTTGGTTAGTGCACGTACATCATCAAATTCAACCGGAATAACAGTTTTTCCGTTGAAATCAATAAAGCCAGCCTTACCATCGACTTTGTTTATTTTGATTAAATCATAGCTATCAACAAAACTGAAATTTTCATAAATAGGCTCAGTCAGTTTGCCTTTGGAAATATGTGCCAATCCATTACCGCTAACCTTTTCATAAATCATAAAGTCTCTGCCTATAGGTTTTACATTGCCGCCTACATCGCTCACCAAAAGCTCATTGTTGAGATTTCTCAACTCCCAGATACCCTTATGTTTGACCATAATAATATTGCTGTCTACAATTTTAACCAGGTCATACTGACACGGGATTACAGACTTGCCTTCTTTGTTTATTATGCCCAATTTTTTATCCAATTCAACTACACAGAGTCCGTTTGTGTTGAATTCTTCAACGTAGTCGTAAATGGCAGAGATGATCAGCTTGCCGCTGCCGTCTATAAATCCCCATTTTGAACTTTCTTTTACCGGTACAGGTGTATTTGAAACCTTGTTTTGTGCAGACAGAATAGTACCTAAACATAGGAAGAAGCAGATACGCGTCAACATGGGCGGTGATTTTTTTTAGGTTATTAAATTTGAAAGGACCGCAGATTGCCTCGCAGTCTTTATCAGCAGAATATTTATTTTTGTTCTGCCAATTATAATTATTGAGTTGGGCCCAGTTTGTTTTTTTGCCCAACCACATTAATACGAAAAATATTATTATTTGTTTCGTATGCAATCGGATTTTAAAAAGAACGGAGGCGGATTATCCGCGGCGAACCAACCTCACGCTCTACACAACCTATTAAAGAAAGATAAATCCAAATTTGCTTAATTCATCGCCAACACTTTTGAAATGTCGTCTATTGAATTGATTTTAATACTGCTTGTTTTCATGCGGAAGACCACTTTTTGGCCTCTTTTGCTATTTAGTTCTTTGAAATCTTCTTTACTGAAACAGGCTACCTTGTTGCCCGGTAATACAGCTACCAGCATATTGTCTTCACCTTTTGGATAAGCAAATCGTTTGCTAAGGTCTTCCAAAGTGTATTTTACAACTGCTTTGCGATTGTTATTCACTAAAAAGAAACTGAGGCTGCTTAGTTTTTCTGCATAATCAAATTCCGGATCAAAATCAACTTCTACCTGTAGCTCAAAACGGCTGTCATCTTTCCAAAAATCCCAGTTGTAGATACCGAATCCGCTTACAGCATAAGATCTTTGCAATTCTGCCTGATTTTCCAGCATTTCAATTTTTTGTGCCATTGCTTCTTTTACTTTGTCAAAATCCTGCATTTTTTTCTGAAAATCTGCCATTGCTTTTTCATAGTCTTTACCTTTCAGCACCGGCTGAACACGCATTTCAAAGGATTTGTCCTTGTTTTTCAGCATCAGTTTGTAACAGTCTGCTGTTCTGACCACGTCAATTGAACTCCAGTTTGTATTGAAAACTTCAAGATTGTTTTCAGGATTGTCCTTGTCAGTTGTATTTCCTGCAAACTGCCAGATTACATCTCGAAAAATGCTGAGTTCCGGAAACTTATTGTAATCGGTTTTCATGTCGAATACAAATTTTGTTGTTTTGCCGAATTTTACAGGTTCTACAGGTTTATTTGGAAGTTTTGCAGAGATTTTTTTCAGTTCTTCAGTTCTCATTATATTTATAGTCGGTTCTCCTTTTTTCTGTTCGGTATCCCAGCGGTTCTCCGCATTCAGTTTGAAGAAATCAAAACGGTTACCGTCATTATAAGAGGCCAAGGTGATATCAATTTTCTTTCCTCCTTTAATGAAAACTTCTTGTCCGCCAACATTTCCTCTGATTTCGAACATACCGGCAGTTTCCATGTATTCGCCGGTTTCGGGATTTTGCATTGGAATTCCGCTCGCTATAATGTCGGCGGCATCGTGAAATTCACGGAAACTTATCTCTACTTCTCCGCTCAGGGGATTGCCTTTGGCGTCAACAAAAGCATCTGCCGGTATGTCGATAATTGTGCCTGTTTTTTCTACATTTATTTTTTTACCCTGTTTGCAATCTACTGCATATTTCAGATAAGGAACATCCAAACCTTCAAAGGCAGGGCTAATGTTTATTTTTCGTTGAGCGCCCGGTATGTTGTACAAATCCTTTTCAGAAACCGATTCGTTGTTTCCAATTTTGTTATTGCTGCACTGTACGAAAAAAAGTGCAGTGGTCAGCAGCAGGCTACCTAAGTAGATTGATTTTTTGTTGATCAGCATGGGTCTGTTTTTTTTATGTTTGATATATGTTTTTCTTTTTATTGAGATCATAATATCGGTTTTGCTGATTGGTTACAGATTATTTTTATTTTTTTTAACGAATAGTTTTTTATTGTCGTTATACCTTAAAAAAAACTTATGATAATAGCCTTATTACTCAATTTCAGTACATTTTATCGGATTCTGTTCCAGTTGAAAAAAATATCAATTTATCACTTTACAGCGGTATTGAATATTCAAACCTGGAATACAGCCGATTTGGCAGTCAGTCATCGATTAGGACTAATACGGAAGAATTGTACAGCATAGGTACTCTTTCTGCGGCCGTTTCTAAGCAAAAAGACAGGATTTTTCAGGAAGTCGGCCTGTCTTCCTTCCGTTATGTAAAAGCAGAAAAAGATTCATTAAACCCAGATCCGTCATTAGAGTTCGTGATGAAAGCCTAAATGGCAAAGAACCAACGCTCCGCGAAGCGAACCCCGAAGGGCTCCACATAGTGAAAATAAGTGCTCACGGAGTTTTTTGGGGTGAAGAAATAGCAGAACAGCGCTACAGCGCTGTAAATGTTGAGATTTTTGCCAGAACTGTTGAATTTAGGATAGGAATGGGAGTGAATTTGAGTAAATTATCAAACCAGTGATAATTCATTCATTATCTTATCTGTTGCACCCCGTTGCAGTTCGATATATGCTGCGGCATTCTTTTTAACCAGTACATAGTCCAACGATTCAAAAATTACCGATAGTTCGGTTCTGTTTTCAATTTCAAAGCCTATACCCAGTTCCAAAAGATCCTGAGCCTCTGCAAATTTTTTATTGTTTGGACCAAAAAAGATAGGAATATGATATACAGCTGCTTCCAGCGTATTATGTATGCCTTTGCCAAATCCGCCGCCGATATATGCAGCATTGGCATAACGATATAAACGGCTCAACATACCTACATTGTCAATAATCAAAATCTTTGTGTTCCTTAACTCAGCTTCAGTGCTTTTCGAGGTTTCAGAATATAGCAGGGCAGGAGTTGCAGAAAACATTTTTTTCAAATCATCAATTTTCTTTTCATGAATTTCATGAGGAGCAATAATGATTTTCCAACCTTTTGCGGCCAGATACTTATGCCAAAAGTCAATAATAATGGACTCATCTGCAGGCCATGTACTGCCGCAGATTAGTATGCGACTGGAATATTTAAAATTTTCAAGTACTGAATAAACAGTTTTTTCCTCTTTTATTTGTAAAACCCGGTCAACCCGCGTGTCTCCGCAAATCTCAACATTTTGAATACCTATACTGTCCAACAGCAGTAAAGAATCCTCGTTTTGGACAAATAATTTTGTGTAAAAACCCAGCATTTTTCTGAAAACGCTGCCCCATGATTTAAAAAAAGCCTGATTGGGTCTAAAAATTCCGGAAACCAGATAGATAGGGATTTTTCTGCTTTTCAAAGCGGAAAGATAATCATACCAAAACTCATATTTTACAAAAATTGCGATACTTGGATTGAGCAATTCAAGCCATTTTTTGGCATTGACGGGATTATCTATAGGAAGATAGCAAACGATGTCTGCCTTATCATAATTTTTTTTCGATTCAAATCCTGAAGGAGAGAAAAAACTCAGTAAAATCAGGTGATTTGGATGTTTTATTCTTAATGCTTCGATGAGTGGTCTTCCCTGTTCAAATTCGCCCAAGGAGGCGCAATGAATCCATATGAGTGATCCTTTTTTATTGCAGGAATCAAGTGACTGACTCAAATTCTGTTGCCATTTTTTTCTGCCCTTAGCCCAAAGTGCTGCTTTTTTATTGAATGGAGCCGCTAATGTTATGCACAGAGCATAACAACGCAATGTAAGCCGGTAAATAAGCAGTCCGGCAAAAAGTCCAATGATATTTTCTTTGGGTTTAGTAGAACTCAAGTTCGTCGTTGCGGGTGTTTTCCGAATAAATAAAGAAAGGAATGCTGAAGCCGGCGTGGAAGCCCAGAAGAATATCCTTGTGAAGTTTTGTATCGGCTTCGCGGGTATCAAAATTATAAAAGCGGCGGTTATAGGTAAAACCTTCCGTGAAATCAAGTCCGATAAATAAATTTACCAGTTTTGAACGGCTCATGAAACGGTAACCAACATATTGATTGAGCGCAATGCCGGATGTCATTCTGTCATAACCTTTTTTGTAGTCTTCAAAAAGTTGCGGAAGTTCAACCGGACGGCCCAATAATCGGATACGAATCCAGTGCTGTAGATAAGCTCCTCCAAATTTAATTTCCAGATTGTGCATTCTGGTTTTTTTGCCCAATTGTATGAGTCTGCCTGCCTGACCGCCGACCATAAATCCACGTTCCCCCAATTGGGTAAGTCCCATTCTTCCTGTGGTTTCAATGATATTTCCATTGGATTCGCGTAGCGGTTTCAGCACATCTGTTTTGATGTTGTCACTGAACAGATATTCTCCGCTGACAGCAATAATCCAGTTTCTTGGGGTCAGATAATTGATTCTTGCACCTATGTTATAATTGTAATTAAAATTAGTTTTCATATCGCCATAAGGATTCTGCATGCCGTAGGCAATGTCAATCATTATAGCAGCAGGCGGCAGGCCCGGATCGTTGTTCAGTGCTTTGTCCTGAGCGTTTATAAGCCCGAAACTCAATAGGGTGAATATTAATAAAAAAGTATGTTTCATAATCTATATTATTCTGCTTCGCAATAATAGCATTCCAATTGTAAAAATAAAAAAAAATGGGAGAATCATAAATATTATGAGATGTAATCTTTCAATTATAGTGAATATAAATCAACAATCTTAGTGTTTTAGCTGAAGTTTTTCTGTATGAATCTGCGTATTGTCTTTACTCAGAAAACAAAGATAATTTGAGCCATTAGTAACATCTTTATAGAATTTGCGGAAAAAGTTATAATACCAAGATGCAAAAAAACCAAAAAAGTTTTGGGGCATATCCTAAACTTATTATTTTATTTTTCTTTCTCCCAAAATCCAAAGTGGTTTTTTCGAAGGTTTCAGTTTGGCACTTTCCCGCTTTGCTTCGGCATATTTATGGATGTGAGTCACCATTTCGTCTACGGAATCGGTAAAAAGTATCAGGTCCATATCTTCTGGATGTATCGTTTGTTCTGCAATCATATATTTTATGTGTTCAATTATTTCTTTGTGAAAATCCAAGCCCATCACTACAAGGGGGAATTTTTCAAGTTTTCTTGTCTGAATGAGTGTTATCGTTTCAAAAAACTCATCCAAAGTGCCAAATCCGCCGGGCATAACTACAAAAGCAAATGAATATTTGCGAAGCAGTTCTTTTCTTACAAATAAGTACTCCAACTTAACATTTTTATCAAGATAGCGGTTAGGTTTCTGCTCTTTATCGAGCACAATACTGCAGCCCAATGACAGGCCCCCTGCATCTTTTGCGCCTCGGTTAGCCGCTTCCATTAATCCTGGTCCACCACCGGTCATAACGGCAAAGCCCATTTTTGATATTGCGAAGCCTACTGCTTGTGTAAGTTTATAATATGGATGGTCTTCACCAAATCTGGCTGAACCAAACACTGTTATACAGGGACCTGCAAAGTGCAAAACCCTAAACCCTTTAATAAATTGGAAAAGAGAACCTAAAATATAAGAAAATTCCTGCCATCGCGAGCGTGGGCCGCCCAGAAAGCTTTTTTCGTTGTTTTTCATTTAATAGGTTAAGAAAGCATGTAAATTATAAGTGGTGGATTTTTTGACTCTAAATAAAAAAAACGAAGCTGAAACCCAGATCCGTTATTAGAGTTCGTGATGAAAGCCTAAATGGCAAAGAAAATAAGTGCTCACGGAGTTTTTTGGGGGGAAGAAATAGTTACCCCTATTTCAAA
>CAINVS010000442.1 GCA_903854205.1 uncultured Bacteroidota bacterium
CACATGAATGCTGAGGGGTATGCACTTTGGACAAAAAAAGTGCAAAAGTTGCTTAAACGATTGTAATTCGATTGCTTAGTGCACGGGGCACTAAAAAGAAATAAACGGGGTAGTTATTTCTTTCTGGTTCATGAGCGTTATATTTGATTACATCATCATCAACATTCAATCCTTATTCAATGAAAAAAATCAATCTCTGCATCATTTTTGCCACAGCAATATTGCTTGGCTGCACGCCCAAAACCGATCCAAAACCAGATATGAACATATCATTGGCACAGTGGTCCTTACACAAAAGCTTCTTTGGTGACGCCTTGAATGGCGACTGGGCGGCATTTGGAAGACTTTTATTGCAAAATCCAGATTCGTTGCTGCAAGGAAAACTCAATCCTGACGATTTTCCCAAAATAGCAGCTGGCTATGGCGTAAACACCATCGAGCTGGTCAATACCTTTTACTTCTCCAAAGCCAAAGACATGGCCTATTGGGAGGGTTTCAAAAAGAAATGTGATGAAGCCGGTGTAAAAGTGGGGCTGATCATGTGCGATGCCTTGGGAGACCTGGGCAATGCGGATTCAGTAGCAAGGCAAAAGGCGGTAGAAAACCATTACGATTGGGTGAAAATAGCCAAGTATTTGGGAGCTCCCACCATCAGAGTAAATGCAGCGGGGACTGGCACACCAGAAGAAGTTGCTAAAAACGCTGCCGATGGTCTTAAAAAATTGGGCGAGTATGGCGCAAAAGAAGGAATAAACGTAGTGGTTGAAAACCATGGCGGCTATTCCTCTGACGGCTCATGGTTGGCTGGCGTAATGAAAACGGTAAACCTGGAGAATGTAGGAACATTGCCCGATTTTGGCAATTTCTGCCTTGAAAGAGGCCCTGACGGATGTTTGAAAGAATACGACCGCTACAAAGGCATCGCCGAACTGATGCCCTACGCTAAAGGGGTAAGCGCCAAAACCCACGTTTTCGACAAGGATGGCAACGAAGCAGAAATGGATTATGCCCGAATCCTGAAAATTGTAAAAGATGCTGGCTTTAAAGGCAATATCGGCATTGAGTTTGAAGGCACGGAGATATCAGAAGACCAAGGTATAAAAGCTACCAAGGCTTTGATTGAGAAGATTTTGAAGTGAGTTTTTAGGTTTGCTTGCCCCAGTTCTGGGGTAGAGTGGTAAAACTTTATACATTCTTGTTGTCTGGTCGGCAGCTTTCCGTTGGAGAGCTGCCGATTTGGTATAAACCTTATAACTGGCTGCGGCTTTGTGAAGCAGCGGAAATCGAAGCACAAAACTTCAAAAGATGCACAAAGCTTGAATTTAGCACTTCATTTCATAGAAGCACGAAACTCCCGCTTTTGCAAAATGGCTGTTAGCACCAGTTTTTATTATGTATCCGTTGATACTTCGTCCCATTCGTCAGCGTAAATAGTTACCCAATTTATTGCATAATGTCTTTCCATAATTATACTCAAATCCAAACTTGCTGGCATTGGTTGATTATTTAAGTTAGCGTTTCTTGTCGCCCAATGTAGTCTATAAATCAAGTCTGATGCGTCAAGTATTTCTGTTGTCGGTTTAACAATTGCAGCTTTAATAAATTCACTTGGGTCAGTAAGAAATTTAGGAAGTCGTGATACAATTTCTGGTATCTCAACTTGTTCTGTCGGCAATTCTAATTTGTCAACTTTGTTGATTGTCCAAAGTAATAACCATACTCCTTCTGAACGCCAAGAAATATTTGCAGTTTCTTGGTCTGTAAGTTCTTTTTTTTGAAATAGCACTTTCTCGTCTGGCGAAACTTTGTCCCAAAGTGAATTAGTTTTTAGAAAGTCAATAACGTTTTCTCTTTCGTCAGGAACTTCGGAACAGTATGTTAAATAAACCAAAACTAAAATTCGTTCTGCAATTTCTTGAGCTGTTCTGATTCTTACTTCACGCTCTTCTTCGATTAATGGTAAGTGGTCTATGAATGGAATATTCAAAGATTTCAAGTGTTTTTCAGTTTGCTTTTTTCTCTGTTCAGCCGTTTTTGGATTATTCCCATTGTCTGGCTTTTTAAAAATGTCAAATATTCCCATTGTTCTATTGGTGTCGTTTTAAAACTGGTGTCAACGGCTTGGGTATTGCCGAAGTTGGGGCACTCAAAGCACAAATGTCCAATTTAGTACAAATGTTGATTAGGATTCCAATGCTCAAATTTAGCACACCTGCCCCCATTTTGGTAACCCCCCTTGTTAATGGCTGCCTTTATTGTCTTTTCGTTCATATCCTAATGTTTCAAACCACGCTTTTTGAGGTCTGCTTTTTGGATAACCGTTTTCAGCGCGAAACTTTTTTCGTTCTTCGGTAAAGTCCCACCACGTTTTTTTCATGTCATTTGTGTTTGCAAAATACACGACTAATCTAAATTGATCTTCAACACAAGGGTCAATCCAATAACCCTTTTTCTGTTCGTATTCGTCGGTGAGTTTAGCACCGTCTTTTTCTTTTAGTTCGTTGAGTGAATAATAACCTAAAAAAACAAGGTCTTCGGCAAACTTTATTCCGACAGACGGAACGGTTTGAAATTCTGCTAACGCATAAATTTCTTTTGCTCGTTCAGGCGTAGCGTTTAACAACACTTCCAATTCGTCAGGTGCGAAGTCAAGAATGTTAGCAATTTTGATTTTATTCTTTCTCAAATTTGCTTTTTCAATGTCCGTCAGCGGAAGTTTCATGTTCGTTTTATTTTTCATCTTTGGCAAAAGTCAGTAAATAAAGTTATTATCTTCTATTGAAAATTCTGTTCCTTTAACCACTTTTACCTTGTCTGTTATTTGGTCAAAGAATTTTCTGATTTCAGTTGTCTGAATATACAAAAGCAATGAGAGGCTGTTGTTCTTCTATTCAGGGTTTATTAATCAGCAAATGGTTCTTTGTCAGTAGGGTCGGTTCCAAACCTCAATATGTGTCCATCGGGGTCCTCAACTTGCATTTCGTATGCCCAGGAAAAATTTGTCGGAGGAAGTTTAATTTTTGCACCAAATGATTTGAGTTTTTGATGCAAAGAAAATATGTCTCCATCGAAACCCATCCAAATCCATGTTCCTGAAGTACCTTGTCCACCTCTACATAAATATAGAGCTGTATTGTCTCGATTAATACTCGTGAAATTGTCGTCTCCCCATTCAGCGTTTTTAAAACCAAGAATGCCAACATAAAAAGCCAAACTTATTGAAATGTCTTTTACATTAAGAATGGGAGTAACATTCTCAAGTCGAAAATTTGGAGTTTCATGATTAGACATAGCATTTAAAATTTAAGAAAATTGTAGAAACAATGAAGTCTCAAGTATTAATGCCAACGAGCAGGTATTGCCGTTCGTGCTTCTATCTTTGATGTAATCATTTGTTTACTTTCTTCAATTCCTTAATGTGATATTCTTGTATCAGAGGCGGGTTTTCTGGGGTTAGTGTAAAGCTTATTTCAATATCACTATGCTCTCCTTCCATCATGAATGATCCACGTAAAGCATTTTCAGCAACCATGTTCTGAACATGAATGATCCTACCCGCATTTTTAAAAATAATTGTAGCTTCTTTACGCAATGAATCGGGAAAATAATCCATGAAAAAGTTCTCCGCAAAAATGTGCGTTGCCTCAGGATTCTTCCATTCCGGTAGTACCCGTATTAATTCATTTTTACGTTGGTTCAATATAGCTGATACCGGAATTTGCCTGGGTTTTAATTTTGCGATAGCAACCAGCGTATCCAACACCTGCATGTTGATCGCAGAGGTTGCGGCATAAGTAAGGTTACTAAAACACATAACGCCTATATCATAGTCAGGCATTATTTTCCAATTGCTGCCAAAGCCTGGCAAGCCGCCAGTATGGCCAACAAACACCCTTCCTTCGCAATCCTTTGTCCATCCAAGGCCATAAGCATAAGCAGTAACAATTGGACAGACTCGTCCAGATGGATATTTGTATTGAGTATTAAAACCACTAATGTTCCAGGGAAACTGCATCTCACGCAACGAACTTCTTTTAATCGGGCCTTTATCTTCACCATTTCTTGGCGGCCATGCAGAAAGTTGAAACGCTACATACTTGCTAAAATCTTCTATGGAAGTGATCATGCCACCCATAGCACCATACACGCCATCATGCAACAAAGGTTGCTCAACCCACATTTCATTCAACCAGCGATAACCATGTGCCAGTTTTGTTGAAGGCACTTTGCTATATTCCCAATAGGTATGTGTCATGTGCAATGGCTCCAAAATATTTTTAGTAATGTATACATCGTAAGAAAGTCCTGAAACTTTTTTAATGATATAACCCAGAAGAGCAAAACCAAGGTTACTATATTCATATTGCTCACCGGGATTATTTGAAAATGAAATGCCCTTCTTTAAAAATTCAATGAATTCTTTCTCAGTGATTGCCAGTTGACGATCTCCCCAGGGATTATCCTCAGGAAAGCCAGCACCATGCATCAGCAAATGTCGTATGGTTATTACAGTAGCATCCGTTGTAAGATACTGTTGCCCTTTCATTTCTGGTACATATCTATAAACAGGGTCATCCAATTTAAGCTTCCCTTCATCTCTTAGCTTCAGTATCGCCATTGCAACAAAGCTTTTCGTCATCGAAGCAATACGAAAATCAGACGTGCTATCTGCGGCAATTTTTTCAGAAAGAATGGTGTACCCGATATTGCCAGTATGAATCAATTTCCCATCTACTATCAGCCCATACACTAATCCGGGAAAATGATTCTGGCTGGCATAGCTGCTGAACATTTCATCAATCACAGGGAATGCAGCTTCAATACTTTTCATACGGGCATCGTTTGCTTGCGCATATATCCCATGGTTGATACAAATACTGAATAGAAATACTATGATTAAGAATTGTAGATGTTTCTTTTTCATGTTTTTTAATTTAAAGTTTTATTATGGTGCTAAATGTATGAAGCATAACACAGAAATATGCGTACTTGTCCCGCCCATATCGTAAAGATAAACCAGGAGCACTAAATCTCAAAGCATCCACGATTTCGCAAGTCCATCATTGCCCAAACAATGTCGCCTTGGTCGGGAACTGTCGCAACAACGTTAAATCCCAATTGTTTGTAAAAGTCAATGGTCTTATTGATGTCTTTTACGAAAATGTTTGGTGAAATTGAATCCATATCTTATTGATTTTATAGTCTGTTTAAGTTTTCAGTGTCGTTCGTCAAGGTTGCCAAACCGATGTTATCGGTTCGGCTTTTATTGTATCCTATTTTTCAGATATAGCAATGTACTTTTTTAATTCAGTTTGTTTTTCTGCTTGTTTTATTAAAAAGTCCGCTACGTCTGCTCTATTAATACCACCAATATTAATTCCTTTGAACAATTTGTTTTCAATACGGTATTTTTCTGTCAATTCCTTGTCTAATAGCCTTCCTGGCCTCACAACTGTCCAATTCAGATCTGAATTAGTGATGATTTCTTCCATTTTAGTTTTGTCAGCATAAACGTCTTTTAAAAAGTATTTTAAAAACATCTTTACAAGCCAAGAAACATAATTTTTACTTTCTCCAGCTCCAAAACCGGTAACAAAAATGAGTGGGATATCTATTTTTTTCTCTTCCTCCTCTGGGTTCTCAATAATCTCAGTGTCTTTCCTGTTCAAAATCGAGGGTGTTTCCATACTTAAAACTGAAACAACTGGCTGCTTAGGCATAGGAACGTCAAAAGAGACTCCCTAGGCCAACTCTTCGAAATCTTAGTCCTCGGACCACTCAACTGTTTTCTAAAGCCCAATTTATACTTTACACTCCGCTTTACGGACAGGTGCTCTAGCTAGAATTATAAGATGCTTGTCGTTAATCTTGTTTTTTTAGTAGCCTTGAAGTTCAATGACGTCTTTCTCCTTCAAGGCTGTTCCTTTGTCGTGCGCTGCAAGCAGCATCGCTAGAATGTGGTTTACGCCGTCTGTAAGTGTCAGGCGCTGTGAAATTTTTTAGTTCTAGAACTGCTTCACTGCGGCAATCTGCAGTATGAACGCGTCCTTACTCGGCTCAGTAGTGATTATGGTGTGGATACTGTTTCGTGTTAGCTGCATTTCTTTCTGTGTCTTTCCATGGTTCTAAAATTAGCTTATCTACTAAATGTTTAAATAAAAGGTACTTCTGCTTGGGGTTTTGGGGTTTTGGGG
>CAINVS010000443.1 GCA_903854205.1 uncultured Bacteroidota bacterium
CTGCTTTTTTTCTAAACCTTCTTCTAATCCTTTTTCTAAACCTTCTTCCAATCCTTTTTGCATTCCCTGCTGATAACGCAGGTCCTTTCTGATATCATACCAATAGAAATTTCTAAAGAAATCAGAGAAAATCTGAAATGGCAGGAAGAAGTCTGGGGACGTCTCAAAGTAATAGCATTATTTGGAAATAACGAATGAAAAACATCCATTTGGTTTGATAATAAACAGAATACTTATTTACTTCCTGTTAAATCAGAGATTAGAATTAAGGAGAGCATAAAGCCCGATCAGGAACTAACGACAATCTTATGGATATAAAAAATGTAGAACCATGAATAAAGAATTTATCAAAAAGGAACTGGCAGAAAAGCATAAATTATTCACAGAATATATCGGCAGTTTGGATGAAGTTGCCTTCATGAAAAGGGAAAATAATGAAAAATGGTCAGCAGGTCAACAACTTAAACACATTTATTTATCTGTTCGTCCTGTTAAAATGGCTTTGCTTTTACCTAAATTTTTGCTAAAATTATTATTTGGAAGACCAAGGCAAAAAAGAACATACGATGAGCTTGTAGCCACCTATAGGGTAGTGCTGAAAAATGGCGGAAAAGCAGGCTCCCCTTATATTCCGAAAAGTGTTTCTTTTAATCAAAGACAAAAATTGATAACTGATTTAACGAACTTGATAAAGTCTTTGAGTGATAAGATAGACCAACTGAGTGAAGAGGATTTAGACAGTATAATTCTTCCGCATCCGCTTATTTGCAAAACTTCAGTTCGTGAGATGTTATATTTTATAATTTATCACGTTCAGCACCATCAGGAGCTTGTAAAAAAATATCTAAATTAGTTTTAGCATCTGTAAAGAAAACTAGATTGATGAGCCCTGGCAGCTTTGTCCCTTTTCACTTTCAATACCTTGCAATGCAACCCCAAAATTGTATAGCTATCAATAATTTATAAATTCAATTTCGATAGTTATTCATACAGCATATATTGAATTTAGTCGAAAATAATATGAGAATTATCGCTAAAGTGATATGTTTATAACATGTTAGCAATGAGGCCTCTCAACGATTAACCTTACTTGTTTGTGCAAATTACAAAAAAAATTCCGGTCTCTCCATCGGGCAAACTAAAACCAACTATGAAAAACCATAAACTATTTTTTGCACTTCTTTTTTCCCTGATAGCATTTGAATTTTTATCAGCCCAGACAAGCGATCCGGTGAAATTCTTCCAGCGCAAAGGAAATGAAATCATTCACCCTGACGGAAAGCCTTTTAAGATTAAAGGTGTCAACGTAAGTTGTTGGCTCTATCAGGAAAATTATGTAATTGGAGGGGCTCAAACTGCCCAAAAAGTTACAGCCGCCAGAGTTTCGGGACTTTTAGGTAAGCAGGCTTATCAACAGCATATCAAAAATATGATGGATTCATTTCTACTGGCAGAGGATATAGAATTAATGAAACGAATGGGTATAAATTGTGTCAGACTCGGTTTCGACGCTGAACTTTTTGATGATGAAAAAAGCAAAGCATGGTTCTTCAATAGCATCGATCGTTTGTTGCCGGTATTCCGGGCAAATGATATCGCTGTGCTTCCTATCATGATGGTTCCGCCCAAGGCTCCCGATAAACTTTGGTGCACAGGTTATGTAAAAGGTGATACAATGTTATGGGACTCGCCTTATGCAAAAAAAAGGACTATTGAAATTTGGGCTGAAATAGCGAAACATTATAAAAATGAGCGAATGATTCTAGGTTATGACCTGATTGGTGAACCTGCAATTAAAAAAAACAGAGAGAAGGAATTGATTGATTTTTACAAAGATATTTCAACAGCAATTCGTGCCCATGATCCAAATCACATGATTGTATATGAGGGAAATAATTATGCTATTGACCTCAAAGTACTTGCTACTTACGACGATATGCTGGACAAGAATGGCTGTTATTCATTCCATCTCTACACCTGGCTTGGATTAAAAATGAAAAATCATCTGCCAAAATTCATGGAGAACGCCCGCCTTCGAAATCGACCGGTATTTTGTGGGGAATGGGGGATCAACAGAATTTCTACTATCAAAAATCAGGTTGACTTAATGAATGGCGAAAAAGATATGAACGGTTGGATTGTTTATATGTGGAAAGCCCTGGAATTACCTTTAACTAAAGAAGAAAAGAAAAGACCTCCCTACTATGGCAACTGGTTTTTTATTCCTTTTGAAGATTTGAATATGTCTCTGATTACCTTCAAAATAGACAATGAAACCAGAGATGTAATCGATTGGATGTCTGCTGTGAAAGTAGCACGAACACCAAGTCCTGAAATGGCAAAAAAGGCTTTGAGTAAAATTGAACACATAAATCATGTAAGTAATTGCAATTTTAATCTCAAACTTATAAGTACGCTTGGTTTTAAAACTTTGGAAAAATAGACTGCAGAAATAATCAGCTATGAAATTAAATTTAACCCTGTTTTGCCTGTTCTGCTCCGCATTTGCATTTTCTCAAAATGTAAAATATTCGGCTAAACTAACAGAAAAGCCATTTCGCTTCGAAGTAATCAAGGAAGGGGAGGCAAAACCTTTGTTTGTCATTGATAATGGAGTTAGCCTACAACATTTTACAAACAGTACAATTAAAGACAGGCCACCATATTCTGTTTGGACAGAGGGAAAATTTGACAGAAAAAAAACAGCATACAGAGCTGTTGAAATTAAAAAAACGGATTCGCTGCATCTTTTTGTTCTGTTAAATGACAAGAACGATAGTTTATTCAGGTTTCAATATCAGATTAAAGGTAACAGACTTGACTTTAAATTAGCTGAAATCAATCCTCCTGTCGAAGACGACAAGCATCATTCCCGAATTACTGTAAATGTTATTTCGCAACCAGACGACAGCTATCTAGGAATGGGAATGCGCTTTAATCAGGTGAATCAGAGGGGGACAATTGTAACAAACTGGTGCAAAGAAGTGGGCGTTAGTTTACCCAAAGTTTCGAGAAATGGTTCTCCAGAAGGGCAAGATATTACTTACTACACGGTTCCATTTTTTCTGAATTTAAAAGGTTACGGCTTTCTATTAAACAGTTTTCATTTTAGTGAATTCGATTTTGCAAAAACAAATCCCGAGGCGCTAAAAATTACAAACTACAGCCATAGGTTCGATGCTACAATATTTCTTTCGGAAAGTCCGCTTGAGGTCATAGGCAATTTTCAAAAATCAACAGGAACTTACAAAAAGCCCAAACCCTGGGTTTTTGGTGTTTGGGCTGCTGCTGTCAATGATTGGCAATCGAAAGAATCAGGACAGCTTGTGAATGAAAAAGTTTTAAAAACACATCGGGAAAACAATATACCCCTAAGTGCTATAATGGCGGAGGATTGGAATTGGAATAAAGATATTTTACACCCGATGGACGCCTAGACATTAAACGAAAAGCAATATCCTGACTATAAAAAAATGATTGAAGTCCAACGCAAGTCCGGCGTGAAACACATTGCTTATTTTTTACCCATATTCTATAGGCCTTAACTTCAAGCACTTTTATATCATATCTAGCAGTATTATTTCGCTGAAGTCTTATAATATGAGTAAGATGAGCATCATGAGCGGTAATCTTATGAATCAGTTGACTTTTGGGCTAAGATTACAAAGAAAAGGTAGGTTATTTTAAATATTTACATGGATATCTCTTTGCAGACTAACAAACATGAACACATCAAAAGCCTTTAAATTTTAACAATTTATACAGCTTCAAGATGAAATTCAAAGACATTATTTTTTAAAAATATCTGTTATGGGAGCACTGCACATTCTAAGAACCGATACCGATAACCCCGAATTTCAAAGGCTGGTTTCGGAACTGGATAGCTACCTTAGTGTCGTAAATGGAAGCAGTGATCATTTTTATGCCCAATTTAATAAGATTAAATTTCTGAAGCATGTCGTCATTGCCCAAATCGATAATCAAATAGTAGGCTGCGGCGCCATCAAAGCATTCGACCATGAATCCATGGAAGTAAAGAGGATGTATGTCCTGCCCGAAATGCGCAGAAAAGGTGTGGCCGATTCGGTGCTGAAGGAGCTCGAAATCTGGTCAAAAGAATTGGGATACTGTAAGTGTATTTTGGAAACAAGTATCAAAATGCAGGATGCTGTAAGTTTTTACCAAAAATCATCTTACCGTATCATTCCAAATTACGGGCAGTATAAAGATATGGAAAGCAGCGTCTGTTTTGAAAAAATGCTTTAAAAATTCAGCCCGACCTAAACAACTTAAGCAATAAGCAATGTACCTTCCGCAAAAACCAAAAGAAAGAATTGAAGTCCTGGATGCCATTCGCGGCTTTGCACTGCTTGGGATTCTCATGGTCAATTTGCCCCTGATGTATGAGCCTATTTCAAAAATAATGCTTGGAGGAACTGGGGATAATTTGACTTTATTAGAGATGTTTTCCGAAAGCTTTATCAAATTTTTCTTTGAAGGAAAATTCTTTCTGATTTTTTCCATGCTCTTCGGTTATGGTTTTTTTATTTTTTTGCAGAAAACTGCTGAATCAAATTCTTCAGTATTATCGCTTTACCGAAGGAGACTTTTTATACTCTTGCTTTTTGGCCTTGCTCATATTGTTTTGCTTTGGGGAGGAGATGTTTTGTTAGTTTATGCAATTTTTGGATTTCTTCTCTTACTGTTTCGAAAATCAGGTGATAAAAAAATTATCCGATGGGCTATTTTCTTTATTTTGATACCAATTTTAATCCTCACTGTTTTAACATTTCTGCTGCTGTTTCTGAATGGTTTTCCTGAAATCAAAACGGAACTGGATCTCATGAACAAAGAAAATAATTTGTACTATGAAGAACTCATAAACAGGGCTAGAAGTACTTATTCAACAGGCGCTTTCGGTAATATAATTTTGATGCGCCTGGAGGAATATGCAGATTCTTTTTTTACGAGTTTAATTTTCTTCTGCCCTACCATCATGGGCATGTTTCTGATAGGTTTTCTCAGCGCTAGAAAAGGACTTTTTACGGACTTAGCCAATAAGGCGGCACTGTTCAAAAAAATATTATTTAGGTCACTGCTAATAGGGCTGCTTGCCAATACAGGTTTTGTGATAATTATGTACCACTCGGACACATTGTCGCTCGACTTATACTTTCTTTTGGGTACAACGATGGGACTCATTGGCGGAATAGCTTTTTCCCTTTGTTATATTTCCATCATTACGCTGCTTTTTATTAATGGAAAGGCAAATTTGTTATCAAAAACCCTTGTGCCGATGGGCAGAATGGCTTTGACCAATTACCTGATGCAGTCAACTATTTGCGCCTTTATATTCCATTCCTACGGTTTAGGATTTTACGGCAAAGTAGCAGTTTGGCATGGCATTCTGCTCGCCTTTCTTATTTATGCACTGCAGGTTATATTCAGCCGCATCTGGCTCAGTTATTTTTATTTCGGACCGCTTGAGTGGCTATGGCGCAGTTTGACTTATGGGAAATTTCAGGAAATGAAAAGGAAAAAGCAGTCGGCATAAGCAAAACAACAAATATTTTATTGGCTTTTTAATCAATTATAATGGCAGAAAATTTCAGCAGCCTTTTTCCTGCATCTGATGACTGTACAGTTGCCCCCGATGCACTAATCGACAAGTACAGTGCAAAACTTCCTGCTTATCTCATCGATTTATGGAAAAGCAGCGGACTTGGTAAATACCGCGATGGATTGATTGAGCTGGTCAACCCCGAAGATTATGAGGAAGTGCTTCATATCTGGCTCGGTAAAGCTACACCAAATTATGTCCCCTTTGCCATCAGTGCCTTTGGCGAACTCTTTTATTACAGAAAATTGACCGAAACCGATGAGGATGTCTGTATGATTGACATTCAATACCGGAAAATTGATGTCTTGACCTGGGATCTGACAGCATTTTTTGAAGATTATCTGGTCGATGATTACAACCGTGATTTTTGGCTAAGGGAGAAACTTTTCAATGAGGCCATTGTAAAAAATGGTAAACTGGAAAAATCGGAGGTTTATACCTTTGTGCCTGTACTCGCATTTGGTGGCGCAGAAGAAATCGCTTATCTGCAAAAAGGCAAAGCAGATGTCTATCAGCATTTGGTTTTTTCAATGACAGCTTAGCTATCTCAACAAAATAAAAATCCATTGTAAATCCGGAGGTCAGATAATGGGCTACTATATCCGATGAGCGAAAACTAAAGTAAAAATTGCATTTCTTTGATAATTTATACCTAAATTGTTATTGATTTACAGAAAAAACGGATTTCATTTGGAGTTTAAGGCAAAAGTAGATTTCACCTCTTTTACACTACCAACAAATTAGCCGTTTTGATTTATGTGCCAAAACCTTCATAGCTGCGCCTGAATCTTGTTAAAAAACATGTATTCAAAAAAACTGCATTATGAAATTAAGTCAAATAAGTAAACAGGAAATTCCGGCCGGTGAGGATGTCAAAGCGCAGGAAATCAGAGTGGGTATTTTCAACCTCATTAAGTCTGAACATCCTGATTTTAATACAGACTCTTATATAACACTGGCTGAGTTAAATCAATACAGACGGCTTTATCTTACCTCACTGATCATTCAGGAAAAAGGAGAGCTTGCCATCATTGACGAAGATGTGATGGACGCGATTAAAAACAATGCAATTCTTTCCGAAAACATTCAGGAAGAAATTGAAACCGAACTGAGTTTTGGAGAAAAAATAGCAGATAAGGTAGCAACATTCGGTGGTAGCTGGACATTTATTATAGCTTTTTTTTCTTTTATACTCATTTGGATGATGGTAAATATCTTTATTTTGGCTTCAAAACCATTTGATCCTTATCCTTTTATATTATTAAATCTCATTTTATCATGTTTGGCGGCAATTCAGGCTCCAATTATCATGATGAGTCAAAATCGGAGGGAACAAAAAGACAGACAGCGGGGCGAACACGATTATAAAATCAATTTGAAGGCAGAACTTGAAATCAAATTATTGAGCGAAAAAATTGATCATTTACTGGTGCATCAAAACAAAAAACTCCTTGAAATTCAGGAAGTACAGACAGACTACCTCGAAGATTTACTCAAAGAAATTAAAAAAAGAAATGGAATTTGAAAAAAAGCAGGAGCAGTTGGCAAGTTTTCGCCGATTCATTGTCAGAATGCTGCGTTACAGTATTTTCGCACTATTTCTTGTTACTTTTTCGGTGCTGATGGGAACAGTCGGTTACCACTATTTAGGAGATATTTCCTGGCTCGATAGCTTTCACATGGCCTGTATGATTCTGACCGGCATGGGTCCGGTGATTGAAATGAAGACGGCAACCGCCAAAATTTTCTCTTCATTATATGCCTTGTACAGCGGAATTGCCTTTTTAAGTATTACCGCAGTATTTTTTGCACCGCTGATACATCGACTCCTTCATATTTTACATGTGGAGGAGGATGATGAAAAAGAAGCTTAAAATGAAAATCCGATGTTTAATGGTCGATGACGAGCCTAATGATTCACCATAAACTTAACATAAATTATTTTAATATTTAAGCCATTAAATAACCTATATCTGAATTATCAAAGCAAAATATTATACATATTTTTGAGTCCTTATATTCACTTAAAACTCTTTTTTATGTCTAAAAATATCATTTGCTCGCTTTGTTTTCTTTTCATAGCAATAATCTCGACTGCCCAGAACATCGATTGGAACAATTCGGGCGGTAACAGCCGTAAAAACGGATATGCCGATATTGCCGGGCCCACTACCGACAGTATCCTCTGGCAGACCGCATCAAATGGCATTTTTGGTACCCCTGTTTTTATCGAGGGTAATTATTTGGTGACCATGCGTTTTCAAAGTCAGACCTATGCCCCGGTCGAATGTTATGACCTGAACAGCGGAAACCTTTTATGGACTGTCGATGTTACCGATTCTACAGGTCGTTCCCTTCCGGTAGGCCTGCGCGACAACAGGGTATATGTAGTAAGATATACCGAAAGCCTGAGCGATACGCTCTACGCTCTCAATGTGGCCGACGGATCTCGCATCTGGACAGCAAATGTAACGGTAGCACCTTACATCAGTGAGACTGGCGTATTTGATGCGGCTGGCAACTTTTATATTTCGGGTCAGGGCTATCTCAGAACCTATAAAATCAATCCGCAAAACGGACAGATGATTTGGCAGGCAAACACTGTTCCTATGGCATCTGGCAGTGGTGAAATGGTCATCAACAACGACAACAATACCGGATATACGCTGGAACAGAATGGCGGTATCTCCTATCTTTGGGCAACCGATCTCAGCAATGGCACCAAGAAATACAGCAGGGTGGTGAATGCGCTGCAAGCAGGCGGTAATGTTCCGCAATCGGCCATCATGCTGGGCAACGACGGCGTGGTTTATGTACAGCTCACTGAAGACAATGTTGCTGCGCTAAAGGACGACGGCAGTCAGATCACACTACTCTGGCAAACAAAAATAGGCGGCAATGCCTCTTTCAGCCTTATGTGTGTCGGTCCCGACGGCTCGGTTTATGCGCCCACTGATGGAAAAATTGTAAGACTCGATCCTTTGAACGGAGATACACTCAGCCTTTCACAGTCTGTAACACAGGGCGGTTTTTTCTCACCCAGACTTACGGCTGCAAATAATAATATGATTTATATGACCAATGGCGAAAATTATATTTATGCCTTCGATTATGACCTTAACCTGCTTTGGTCCAATTATTTTCCGGTTACCAATACTTCTGGTGTGAGTATTTCGGCGAACGGTCTAGCTGCCGTGGCCGGACAGAATGGCATCAGGGTTTATACACCCACTTCGCTGATAAATGGACTCGACACAGATATAGCGTCATTGCTGAGTATTTATCCAAATCCAAGCAGTTCCAGGGTTAACATCAAGGCCGATTACATCCTCTCAGGAAAAATTTACAGCCTGATTGACCTGAACGGAAGAACCCTAAAAACAGGCATTACTGCTGAAAACACAGAACTCGATCTGAGCGAATTTTCCTCAGGCTTGTATTATTTAAAAATTGAAGGCATTAGTCAGGTTTTCAAAATCATGAAAATGTAGGGCAATTAACTAAAAGCTGTGTTATTATGGAATATTTGTGAAAGTCTTGTGGGGAGTTGAGTAAACACAGCTGTTAGCGGGCATTGTAACCGACACCCTACGAACATTGAACAGACAAAAAAATGACAACAAAGAAAATTCATTTCATATCAGGACTTACAATTACAGTTTTTGTTGGACTACATTTGTTTAATCACACTTTAAGCATTTTTGGTTCTGACACACATATTGAAATAATGAATACTTTGCGACTATTTTATCGGAATATTTTCATTGAAACAGTTTTACTAATTGCAGTACTTGTTCAAATTATTTCAGGACTTAAACTTTTTAAAACTAACAGAAAAATAGCGACCACTCAGTTTGAGAAACTTCATATTTGGACAGGGCTTTACTTAGCGACATTTTTCATCATTCATTTAACTGCTGTTTTAAGTGGGCGACTTTTTTTGCACCTTGACACAAATTTTTATTTTGGCGTTGCAGGACTCAATTCGTTCCCATACAACTTATTTTTTATACCATATTATGGACTTGCAATACTTTCATTTTTCGGACACATTGCTTCAATTCATAGTAAAAAAATGAAGCAAACTATTTTTAGTTTATCACCAAACAGACAATCTATTATAATCTTGATATTTGGGCTATTATTGACAATTGTAATATTCTACGGACTAACAAACCATTTTAACGGAGTTACAATACCAAAAGAATACGAAGTGTTGATTGGAAAATAAAAACAACGAACCGCTAATACGGGTTTTGCGTCAGGCGGGCTGACGTGCAAACCTAGAGCTTTGAGCTACTATTTAAGTGCAGTGCTGGTTGACAATTTTGTGGTTAATCAAAAATTGGTTCTAATATATCGAAAGCAACATTTTTTTAAAGCAGAAATCTAATTACATTTATTGAATAAATTAATCAGTTCTCGAGACTTCTTTGATAATTTTTCACGAATTGCAGGATTGCTAAATTCTCCGATGTAGTATTTGTTGATAATTTCATCTTCTATTTTCTCATATTTATTTTTTTGTTTGATAAAAGCTCTGCAATCCATATGATCCCTGCCATTTTTCCGTGCACATTCACAAAACTGATCGATCAATTTCTTCTCTTCTTCACAGGCGCTGTAAAATCTGACGGAGTCCTCAACAGAGAAAATCACTGTGTCGGTTTTGACTTTTTCTATGTTGATTGAGGTATAACTCGTATCGGTAGTTAAGTTATTTTTATCTGATTTTTTATCAGAAATATTAGCGCATGAAAGACTAATAAGGACAATGTTGAGAAGCAGATAAACTTTCATTTAAATTGATTTATATTATTTACTAAACTATTGATTTATAAGTATTTATTTATTAAAACAAATGTGAAGATAAAAATAAAAAATAAAAA